>JAOAPT010000982.1 GCA_025463045.1 Candidatus Solibacter sp. | reverse complement strand
CTTCAATTCGACGGAGCGGCGGTCACTTTCACTATATCTAATTGATTTGGTCTTCCAGCCCGCGAAGACGATCGAGGATCGAACGGAATTCCGGTGCGTCGCCGAAGATCATAAGCTGCATGTCTCGGTAATGGCCCTCCAGTTCCCGCATGTGCGAATCCCGTATCGGAACCAATCGGAAGGATCCTGGAATCGCGAGATCATACCGGGCCCAGGCCCACGAATAGAACCTCATCTTGAACTCAACAACGTCGCGCAAAAGCTTGGACCGGTGCGCTTCTTGATGGAGAATCGTCGCTTTCTCCCAAAACGTGCGCTCCGCTGCGATCGCGATTACCGGACAAGCCGGATTTTCAAAGACCGCCGGGAAGGCATCGTAGGCGTAGGGGCGAATGACGTGTGCGGCTGATGGAACCCACGAGGCGAGTGGGCCGATTTCGAGCCGTACCTCGGGCCGTATGTAAGCCTCCGAGAATGCAGCTGGATAGTGAATATTGATAACATGCGGATCCGTCCTGTCCACCGTTGCCGTCAATCCAATGTCAGCCTTTCGAACAAAAGTGTTCACTCGAGGCCAAAGCGTTGTCTCTATATACGCGGCCCGATCCGGTATGTCAGATTCGGACCATCGGAGAGATACACGACGCGAGCGGGAACCTGCGTCGAGAGGCCGAGGAGGTTCTGTGCGGTTGCCCCATCCGGTTGAATCCGCCATGCAAACTTGCGCGCTAGCGCGTGTGCGACTTGGTCGACGTCCGGGCTGACGGGCTTCTGAAGCAAATTGCTGTGTCGCGGGTAGTCGTAAATACCCCGGAGGACTCTGCGGATAAGCCCCTCCTTCTCGCGCCGGTAGAGTGTAGAATCGATCGATGAACGGGTCGCCAAATCGGCAAAGTCGACCTGCGAAAACGCCCAACCCCTCCCCGTCCCATAAATCCGGCTAACTATTTTCCCTTCAACCGTTTTCTGCATGCCACCTTTCGCCATCCTGCAAGAGAAACTAGCACATTTTTCTTGCAACGTAAATACCGGCGACTATCACCGCGATCATCGATCCGGCCTCAGACCTTCGATCGTCCGCGACAAGCATACCTTGCCCCCGATCGACCTCTCCATGTCGCGATCCGATATCCCGAAGGAAAGATTTTTACAATACAGCCGGCGCCTCGAGCGACTACGCTGACTCTATGAATCTCCCAGCCATTCGAATTCACCATGCATTTCCCTATCTCCGCCTGCAAGGCGCCGCCAAGGCGATCGAGTTCTACACGAAGGCGTTCGAAGCAGTAGAACAGTTCCGCCTCACCGAACCAAGTGGCCGCATCGGCCATGCCGAGATCAAGATCGGCGACACCACCATCATGCTGGCCGACGAATACCCCGAATACGGCACTCAAGGGCCGATTACGCTCGGCGGCACCACCGTTGCCATGCACCTCCACGTCGACGCCGTGGACGCCCTGGTGGACCGCGCCGTTGGAGCCGGCGCCACTCTCGTAAGACCTCTGGAGAACCAGTTCTATGGCGAACGCACGGGCGTGATTCGCGACCCGTTCGGCCATGAGTGGCTGCTCGGCGAGCAGATCGAGGCCATGACTCCCGAAGAGATGCAGCGCCGATTTGCCCAACTCACGCAGCCGTCGCCGCCGCAGTGAAAGCCACCTGCCGCGCACAAAAAAAGGCCGCACCCACCAGGGAGCGGCCCGCTTCCACACCAATCTGCTTGCCCTTATCGCCAGCGACTATCTCCAGCGACTAGCGACTATCTCCAGCGACGATATCCGCCGCCCCGAATCACCACGCCGAATCCGAAGCTCGGACCCCACCAACTCGAGTACGGATAGTAGCCCGGCCCGCCATAGTAGTACGGATACGGCGCCGCATAATAAGGCGCCGGAGCCGGACGCCGCTGCACCGCCATCTGCTGCATGGGCCGGTCGTACTCATCGGGACTCACGTACCGGAACGCCGTCGACGCGCGCGTCAAATCCACCGTCACCGGAGTATCCACGCGGAATGTAAGCAACTGTTCGGGATAGACCACCGTCGGCTTTCCGGGAGTCAGCAGCGCGCCGATGACTCCGGCCGCCGCGCCTGCGCCCGCGCCGATCGCCGCGCCACGTCCCCAATCCGCCGCCGCACCCACCGCCGCGCCGATCGCCGTCGTCGTAGCGACCGTGCCAACCTGAGTCCCCAGATTGCTGCCGCCGGTGCGATTCACCAACTGCGATTGCACGCTCACCTGCGTCCCGTCCGCCAGCGTGATGGCCGTGAGCTGCAGCGCCAGCCGGCTATTGCCGTGACCGCGCACCCGCACCGCCTCCGCCACTCGTCCCATCACCGTCTGCCCGCGCGCCGCCACCACGACGCCGTCCACCACCATCGGCTGCGCCAGGGTCGCGGAGAAGATGTCGCCTTCCTGGTTGTGGTCGCTCGACAATGCCTGATTCAGTCGCACCGTCACGAACGTGCCTGGCCGGATCGTCACCGAAGCCGGGAGTCCATACCGCGGCACCGCCGCCATCGGCCGCTCGTTCCTTATCCCGGGTTGCATACCAGGCTGCATGGGCTGCTGCTGCATGGGCTGATGCTGCATGGGCTGTTGCTGCATACTTGGCGCCCCGTCCTGCTGCGGCTGCCCGTATGCGTCCGCGCGAGCCACTGGCTGCGTCGGATCCTGATCCATCACTCCCGGGTCTCCCGGCCGATTCTGCGCGACGGGCGCGGGTTCCGGGGCAGGTGGCGGATCGCCGGCGCGTCGCCAGCCGCCGGTCTGCGGAGTCTGTGCCAGTAGCAGCGCGCTGCCGGCGAAGAGGGTGAAGCTGAGATTGCGAAGACGTGTCATTAGGTGCCTCGTAGTTCTGCTCTGCTTCTATGCATGTTCCTCGCCATTTGTAACTTCCTGTAAAGAAAGCTCGTGCCCTAACCGGGGGATGGCCGGATTGCACCGCGCGTGGTGCTTTTCGGCCAACTCCCCGCGGCGCCAGGTCGCTCCACGCCGCGCCACCTGCGCCCCTTCTCGTCAAACTTCCTGAGATTCGCACCGAATCCCATGTGAGGTTGTGGCAGAATGGGGGGTTGGGCGGGACGCTTACGACTTGCGGAATCTCCGCGAAGGTAGCTAAAATCAACGCGTTCACAAAATCCCAGGAGGAATCATGGCGGTTGAGCAGAAGGTGAAGCAGATTATTGTCGAGCAACTGGGCGTAGATGAGAGTCAGGTCGATAGCAACGCGTCTTTCGTTGACGACCTGGGAGCCGATTCGCTTGACATCGTCGAGCTCGTGATGGCTTTCGAAGAAGCCTTCGAACTCGAGATCCCCGATGAAGACGCCGAAAAAATCACTACGGTGAAGGACGCGGTGGAATACATCGAAGGCAAGACCTCCAAGAAGTAGCGGCTGGTCTGCCCGGGGAGAAGAGTTTTGTCACGAAGAGTGGTAGTGACCGGCGTCGGTCTTCTGACGCCGTTGGGGATTGGAACGCAACTGACTTGGGACGCCCTCCTTGCTTCGAAGTCGGGCATTGCCGGAATCACCCAATTTGACGCGGCGGCCTTCTCCTGCAGGATCGCAGGAGAGGTCAAGGGCTTCGATCCCTCCAATTACATCGAGAAAAAAGAAATCAAGAAGATGGGGCGCTTCATCCAGTTCGCCATTGCGGCGGCGGACTTCGCCCTGAAGGATTCCGGACTCGTCGTCACACCCGAGATCGCCGAGGAAGTCGGTGTCTATATCGGCAGCGGGATCGGCGGTTTCGAAGTCATCGAGCGCGAGCACCAGACGCTGCTCGAACACGGTCCGCGCCGCATCTCGCCGTTTTTCATTCCGGCAACGATCATCAATCTCGCGTCCGGCTACGTCTCCATCAAGAGCGGTGCCAAGGGGCCAAACTCCGCGACCGCGACCGCCTGCACCACGAGCGCCCACTCGATCGGCGATTCGTTCCGTATGATCCAGCGCGGCGACGCCGTCGCCATGATCTGCGGCGGTACCGAAGCGGCCGTCACCCCAATGGGAATCGGCGGCTTTGCGGCCATGCGCGCCTTATCCACGCGTAATGAGGATCCGCAGCGCGCCTCCCGGCCCTGGGATAAGGATCGCGACGGCTTCGTCGTCGGCGAAGGCGCGGGAATTCTCGTGCTCGAAGCGCTCGAGCTTGCCCTGGCTCGCGGCGCCAACATCCTGGCCGAGATCGTCGGCTATGGCATGAGCGCCGACGCCTTCCACGTCACCGCCCCGCCCGACGATGGCGATGGCGCTTATCGCGTCATGCGCAACGCCATGCGCGACGCCAAATTGCAGCCCGAACAGATCGATTACATCAACGCTCACGGCACGTCCACCGATGTCGGCGATAAGGCCGAGACCATGGCCATCAAACGGGCCTTCGGCGACCATGCGTACAAAGTGGCCGTCAGTTCCACCAAGTCGATGACCGGGCACCTCCTCGGCGGCGCCGGCGGACTCGAGGCCGGCATCACCGTTATGGCCATCCGCGATCAGGTCGCTCCGCCGACAATCAATCACGAGTGTCCGGATCCGGCGTGCGATCTGGATTATGTGCCGAATCAAGCGCGCCCAATGCCCATCGAATACGCGCTCTCCAACAGTTTCGGCTTCGGCGGCACCAACGGCTGCCTGATTTTCAAGCGATACTCGAATTAACCGGTCGGGTAAGCCTCAGCTTGCCCTCCCCACTCAATTTATGAAAATCGTCGTAGCGATCAAACAGGTTCCGGCTCGCGATTCTCAGTTGCGGATCGCCTCTTCCGCCAAGTGGATCGATGAAGAGGATCTCACGCACGAGATCAATGAGCCCGATGCATACGCCCTCGAAGAAGGTCTTCAGCTAAAGGAAAAACATGGCGGTGAAGTCGTCGCCCTCTGCTTTGGCCCCTCGCGCGCCTCGCAAACTGTCCGTGAAGCGCTAGCCAAGGGCGCCGATCGTGCCATTCATATCGAGGATGAGAACCCCGGCGCGTCCGACCCGCTGGCCGTCGCGCGCCTCATGGCCGCCGCACTCAAATCCGAATCCCCCGACCTCGTCCTCACCGGCCTGCAGAGTGATGACCTCGGCTACGGCCAGACCGGCCCCATCCTCGCCGAACTCCTCGGCCTGCCCCACGCCACCATCATCATGGAGGTCGAAAAGCAGGACGGCGCGATCCGCGTCAAGCGTGAACTCGAGGACGGCTGGTTCCAGCACGTCACCATGCCGCTCCCCGCGCTCCTGACCATTCAATCCGGTATCAGCAAGCTGCGCTACGCCACCCTCATGGGCATCAAGAAGGCCAAGACCAAGGAAATCCGCCGCCTCACGCCCGCCGATCTCGGCGGCACCGCTGCAAATCCGTCCATCCTCCTCGATCGCGTCTATCTGCCCGAGCGTGTCAAACACACCCAGCTCTTTGAAGGCAATCCCGCCGAGGCCGCGGCCAAACTGGTCGAAAAATTGAAATTCGAGGCGCGTGTCATATGAGCATTCTCGTCATCATGGAACAGCGCGGGGGCCAGTGGAACCGCATGTCGTTCGAGACCCTCGCCGCCGCGCAGCAGCTCGCCGGCGAACTCAACACCACCGCCAGTGCCGCCATTCTCGGCGCCGGCATCGATTCTCTCGCCGCCGAGCTCGCGAAGTATCAGCTCGACAAGGTCTACACCGTCGCGCACGATCTCCTGCAGGAGTACACGCCCGACGCCTGGTCCTCCGCCCTTCGTCAACTCGTCGCGCAGGCCAAGCCCGATTACGTCCTCTTCCCCCACACCTATCAGGTCCGCGACTTCCTGCCGAAGCTCGCTACCGCCGTGGGAACCGTCGCCGTCAATGACGTGGTCGGTCACCGCGTGGATTCCGGCAGCGTGATCTTCGTCCGCCAACTCTTCCAGGGTAAAGTCAACGTTGACGTCCGCTTTGCCGCCGCCGCGCCGCACTTCGCCTCCCTGCAAGCCGGAGCCTGGCGCGCCGATCAGGTCGCCACCGGCTCAGCGACGATTGAGGCATTCACCCCATCGATCGCCGCCTCCGATATCCGTACAAAACCCGAGGCGCCTTTCCGCGAATCCGCACGCGCCGTCGATCTCACCGCCGCCGAACTCATCGTCGCCGTCGGTCGCGGCATCAAGGAAGCCGATAACATTCCGCTCGTACAGGAACTCGCCGACGCCCTCGGCGCCGAACTCGCCGCGTCCCGTCCCATCTGCGACGCCGGATGGTTGCCCATGGAGCGGCAGGTCGGAAGCTCCGGACAAACCGTCGGTCCGAAAATGTATATGGCGATCGGCATCTCCGGTGCGATTCAGCACTTGGTCGGCATGAAAGGGGCGCGAACGATCGTTGCGATAAATAAAGATCCCAATGCTCCGATTTTCGAAGTCGCCGATTACGGCATCGTCGGCGATCTCTTCCAAGTCGTCCCTGCTCTGACCGAAGCAGTCAAGAAAGCCAAGTAGGGCAGGCCTCCGGGCCTGTCCTTCCTTCACGAAGTACTTTGTAATTTTGTGTAAATTGCGCCGAAGATTTGACAGCGGGCGCTTTATCCCGCTATACTCTTCAATCCGCGCTGCATCGACCCCCTCCAATCGTTGCAACTTTTTGCCGAGGGTCTGCGTCTTATCAAATCTGATTAGATTCCGCACCGCGCAGTGAAAGACTAACGATTATGAAACCGAAGTTTGCAGCCTACCGCAAGATTCTTGAGAAGAAAGCGGAGGAAGTCCGTCGCAGCATGTCCGCGCAAAAAGCGGCCCAAGTAGTGGCGCGTCTGGATATCCCGTCCGATGAGGGCGACCTCAGCCAACAGCACCACGAAGAGTGGATTTTTCTCAATCGCAATACCATCGACATGAAGTTGCTCCGCGAAATCGCCGACGCTCTCCATCGCATGGACGCCGGCCATTACGGCACCTGCCCGGAGTGTGAAGAGCCGATTTCCACCAAGCGCCTCGACGCCGTGCCGTGGGCGCGCTACTGCGTCACCTGCCAGGAAAAGATCGCCGCGCGCATCGCCGACGGCGAAGTGATCGATGAATACCAGGAAGCCGAGCGATGAGTCAGGTGATGACTCTCGGTGACCTGCGTAAACTCGCCATCCGTAAACAAGTCAAGATTCGCTTTCCTTTGCGCAACGGCATGGAGTGCGTGATCGGCGACGACGGAGTTGCGCGCATTCCCGATCTCAAGGCCCAGCCCGATTTCAAGCTGGAAGACGAGTTCGCCGAAGCCGCAATCTTCACCCTCGAGCCGCTCACGCCTGTCGGTCAAAAGACCCCGCCCAAAACCAAACCCGTCACACTCGGCCGCGCCGAGATGACCGCCATGGCGTCCCAATCGCCCTCCGCCGTCGCTGTCCACGACGACCACGACGACGAGTAGGACAGGCCCTCCCGGCCTGTCCTACCCGCGCCGCCACCACGCACAGCGCCACTTCCGCGCATCCCCCAAACCGCGCCCCCTCCCCATGCTGCCTTCCCCGGTATCCCCCCACCCACGGGCGGTGAATAGTTGTACAATACAAAAGCATTTGTAACAACTGTTTTACTCGCCCGACGTCTGGGCTTTTTTGGGGGATGGCATGGATAAACCGGCGCAAAACATTCAAGATAGTTTTCTAAACAATGCCAGGAAGGACAAGATTGTCCTTACCATTTATCTGATGAGCGGCGTTAAGCTCTCGGGCCGAATCAAGAGTTTCGATAAGTACTCACTGGTTCTGGAAACCAACAATCAGGAGCAGTTGATCTTCAAACACGCGATCTCTACCGTCGTGACTCAGAAGACCTCTCACTCCTATTCCAGCGCCCCCGCGGCCGCTGGCCACTCCGCCGGCGCAGCCACCAACACACCCGGCGCGCCCGTCCACGCGGACTCTTCGGAGGCTTAAACGGCACTCCCTAATTCCGCTCCCGAACGCGCGATTCTCGTTGGGCTCGATTGGAAAACGCGCGGCGGAACCGGACGCACCAACGCGCTCCGCGCCGAGGAGTCTCTCGACGAACTTGCCGAGCTCTCCGCCAGCGCGGGTGCCGTCATCCTCGAGCGCGTGATGCAAACCCGTCCCGCCCCCGAAGCCGCCACGCTCATCGGGCAGGGCAAAGTCGAGGAACTCGCCGCCGCCGTCGTCTCCGGCGAAGCGGACGTCGTCATCTTCGATCAGGACCTCTCGCCCACCCAGCAGCGCAATCTCGAAAAGCTGCTCGACACCAAAGTCATCGACCGCACGCAGCTCATCCTCGACATCTTCGCCTCACGCGCCCGCACTCGCGAAGGACGCCTCCAGGTCGAGCTCGCACAGCTCAACTACCTGCTGCCCCGCCTCGCCGGACGCGGTGTTCAGATGTCCCGTCTCGGCGGCGGCATCGGCACTCGCGGCCCCGGCGAAACGCAGCTCGAAACCGACCGCCGCCGCATCGCCAAACGCATCAAGCGCGTCGAGGACGAGCTCGAGGGCGTCCGCTCCGGCCGCGCCCTCCATCGCCGCCGCCGAAGTGCCGTCCCGCTCGCCACCCTCGCCCTCGCCGGCTATACAAACGCCGGCAAGTCCACCCTATTCAATCGTCTCACCCGCGCCACCGTCCTCACCGACGCCAAGATGTTCGCCACGCTCGACCCCACCGTCCGCCCGCTCGTCCTCCCCACTCGCCGCCGCGTCCTGATGAGCGACACGGTCGGCTTCATCCGCAACCTCCCCACGACCCTCGTCAAAGCGTTCCGCGCCACCCTCGAAGAGGTCAACGAAGCCGCTCTCATCCTCCACGTCGTCGACGCCTCCTCGCCCGCCGCCGCCGAGCACACTACGCACGTCCTCAAAGTCCTCAGCGAGATCGGCGCCCACGAAATCCCCCAGATCCTCGTCCTCAACAAGGTCGACCTGCTCGATACCGCCGACGCCGACCCCGCCACCCTCCAGCGCCGCCTCCTCGCCGGACTCGGTTCCGCCGAGGGTGACCGCCAGCCGGGCGAAATGCGCGCCGTCGCCATCTCCGCCGCCACCGGCGCCGGGATCGACCAACTCCTCACCGCGATCGATGAAGCACTCCCGCTCGACCCCGTCGTCCGCACCACCCTCGATCTCGACCAGGGCGACGGCGCCACCCTCGCCATGCTCCACGAGTTCGGCCGTGTCCTCGAAACCCGCTACGTCGGCGATCGGGTGGAAGTCGAGGTCGAAGTCCCCGAATCCCTCGAACGCCGCCTGCGCCAACGATCCTGACATCCGATCCTGACTATCCACAGCTCCTGTGGAAAACTCTGTTGGAAAGTGGCATCCCGGTCCCTGAAAGTAGTGTTAGCTAGGGAACTTACGTCAAATTGAACCACACCGC
>JAOAPT010000260.1 GCA_025463045.1 Candidatus Solibacter sp. | reverse complement strand
CGCACCACTTCGTCATACAGGTGCGTCACTGTCTCCGGTTTCCACAACTCGTGTTCGGCCTGCAGAAGCTGCCGCCGCCGGCGGGCGTTCGGCTCCTGCGCCAGATCGGCCATTAACTTGGCCAGATTCTCCGGCAGCTCGGAAGAGCGAACCATCAGAAACCTTTCTCTTCCAAAACCTTCTTCAGGCGCTTCAAACAGCGTCCTCGAATAAATCCGATCGAGCCCGTCGCCAATCGTAAGCGCCGCGCCACATCATTGTACGGCAGAGGCGGGTGCTCGAAGAACAACATCTCGATCATCTCGCGGCAGCGCTGCGGTAGCTGGGCGATTGCATCGCGCACCATTTGCTCCCGCTCCACCTCCGCCAGCACATCGGGCGGAATCAGCTCGTTCGTGCTCAAATTCTCGAGTTGGTCCTCGTCGAGATCCGAATCGTTGTTGATCTGCCGCCGCTTCCAGTGATAGCACTTGTGGGTGGTCACGCGAATCAGCCAGCCCTGCAGCGCCTCCGCGTCGCGCAGCCGCGGTAGTTCGTTGAACAGGTCCAGGCACACCGCCTGGAAAATATCGGCGGCATCCTGGTGCGGCGTGCCGTAGCGCAGCGGAATCGAGTAGATCAGATTCTTGTAACGGTCCAGCAGCGCGCTCCATGCGCGTTCATCGCCCGCCAGACATTCCGCCACCAGCCTCGTGTTCGTCCACTCGGTCGAGGGCTGCGAACTCATGGACGCACTCCGGTCCCCGCGCCGCGCCAGTAGATCTGCTCGATATTCCACAGCGTGCAGGGCTCCAGCAGCGCCGGGCGGAAGTTGCCCAACTTCTTCTTCGCGCCCACCAGCACGTTGGGGCTGACCAGCGCCACCAGGGGCTGGTTTTCCACCGCGATCTCCTGCACCCGGTCGAACATGCGCTTGCGCTCGGTGTAGTCGCGCGTCACCAGTTGGCGTCGCATCAGTGCGTCGATCTCCGCTTCCCACGGCGTGGCCGGCCTCTTCTGCTCGGGATTCCAGAAGTGGTTGACGCCAGAGCTCAGCCACAGCGGAATATCCGGATTCGGGTCGGCATCCGCGCTCGCCTGCGACAGGATCGCCGCCTCGTACGCGTGCGTCTTCTGCACCAGCTCCAGCAGACTCCGCAGGTCGAGCGGCGTGACCGATACCTGGATCCCGATCTGTTTCAGATCGTCCTGGATCAGCCGCGCCAACTGCTGCCGTTCCGCGTTGTTACTGCTCGTCAGGATCGAAAACTCTACCGCGCGTCCCGCCGGATCGAGCAGCTTTCCTTCGCGATTCCATTTGAACCCGTCGCTCTCCAGCAACCGGCGCGCCCGTGCCACGTTCCGTACCGGCGCCTTCAATTTCCCATCGATCCAGTAGCGATTGCCCGGCGGCACCGGTCCCGCCAGCGCCGACGCCCGCCCGAGGTAGATCGTCCGCACCATCGACTCGCGGTCGATCGCCTCCGACACCGCCTGCCGGAACTTCGTCCGCCGCAAGACCGCCAGGTGCGCCTTCAACTCCGCCGAAGCGCCCGCCGGCGGTTCGCCCAGGTTGAAGAACAGGAACGAAATTTCCAGCCCGGCCCCGACATTCACCAGGTTGAATTCGCCGCTCCGCCGGCTCTTTTCCAGCGCCGCGAAATTACGCGCTCCCAACCGGTTGACGATGTCGCTCTCCCCCGCTTCGAACCGCAGTACCTGGTTGTCCTCCGTGCCCACGAAAAGGAACGTCAGCTCGTCCAGGTACGGCAATTGGGTCCCCGCCTGGTCCACCTTCCAGTAATACGGATTGCGCTCCAGCGTGATCCGCTCGCCCGCCACATACTCCTTCAGGCGGAAAGGACCCAGTCCCGCGACATCTCCGGCCGCCGCCGTAAGCGGCCATGCCTGCTCCAGTTTGCCCTGCTTGTACGCCGCCTCGAGCTTGTGGCGCGGCAAAATGAAAACGCCGTCGAATAGCCGGTCGGCCACCGAGTAGGCCTGCGGGAGGTCGAAGGCCACCCGGTAACGTCCCAGCTTTCGGATCGCGATCGGTTTGTCGCCCAGTATCAGCAGGTCGCGCTGCGGCGAGTGCGCCTTCTCGTCCAGGATTACCTGGAAGGTGAACACTACGTCGTCGGCGTCGAACGGCTCTCCGTCGGAGAATTTCAACCCCTCGCGCAGCTCCAGAACCCAGTGCAGTCCGTCGGCCGATCCCTTCCAGGATTTGGCCAGTGCCGCCTCCGGCTGCAGGGTCTGCCGGTTGATGTGAATCAGGTCCGCCATCAGGCGTTGTAACACTTCGCGCGAACTCACATCCGAGGCATACAACCAGTTGAGTGTTTTGGGCTCGATTCGCTGCGCCGAAACCAGGCGTCCGCCGCGCGATCCGACGTCCCCGGAGAGCATCAGACGGTCGTCGGGCAGGGCATGGGCGAGCCACACCAGCGTGATTGTTAAATACACGGTACGCACTACCTGCAACGAGGGTCTCCGAGGCGTTCGTGTGTAGTTTAACTAATTGTGAGCAAAAAGGATATTAACCGAAGTACTGTGCCAATAGCGCTACCTTTGGTCAACCAGTACCATTGTTAATTCCTGCCGTGAGGTGCTTGTCTTTCTGGATTTTCGAGGAGAATATCGGCCAGCATCAGGTAACCCAAAAGCAGGGGGATAGTTGCCAGCCCGGGAGCCAGCATCCAGGGGTGGTTTACTAACGCATGGTACTGCCGCGCCTCGGCCAAAAGATTGCCCCAGCTAGGTACTGGTTCGCCCACCCCAAGCCCCAGGAAAGAAAGCGTCACCTCGGCCAAAATATATTGTGGAATCAGAATTGTCGCCTGGGTCAGCAGGACGCCCCAGGTGAGCGGCAGAATGTGCCGCCGGATCAGGTAGGGCGCGCCCGCTCCGAATCCGCGCGCCGCCAGCACAAAGCCCCGTTCCCGCGCGCTCAGCACCACCCCGCGCACGATCCGCGCCGGACGCACCCAGCCCACCATCCCGATGATCGCCACCAATAGGAAAAAAGCCTCCACGGTCGTGATGTGCAGCGGCAGAAAGGCCCGCACCGCGAGCAGCAGATAAAGCCACGGCAGCGCCAGGAAAAGTTCGCCGCCGCGCATGATCAGTCGGTCCGCCCACCCGCCGTAAAAGCCGGAAAGCGTGCCCCAAAACAGCCCGAGCCCGAGCGAAATCGCCGCCGCGCCGAGACCCGTGGCCAGCGAGATTTGCCCGCCGTACAGCACGCGCGAGAACACGTCGCGCCCCGCGCCGTCCGCCCCCCACAGGAAGATCACCCCCGGAGAATCCACCCCGAACAACCGTCCGCCAGCCAGGAAGCGGATCGGAAATCGGTCGGCAAACGGCCGCAGCCCTTCGAAGTGAACACGGGTCGGCGGAGCGTAGGCGTATTCGCGGTGCTGCTCCGCGTAATCGTAAGGTGCCAGGAATCCGGCACATAGAATCGCCGCGTGGATGACCACCAACAGTCCGATCGCGATCCGCGCCCTCATTGTTTGCGAATCCCCGGGTCTGAAATTCTGGGGTCTGCCCGGTACAACAGTAGATCGGCCGCCAGATTCCCCGCGATCAACAGCGTGGTCGACGCCATCACTACTCCCAGCACCAGCGCGAAATCACGCGCCAGAATCGCTTCCACGAACAGCGGCCCGAGCCCCGGCCAGCCGACGATGACCTCGATCAGCAGCGACCCGCTGAGCAGCGCCCCCAACGAAAACCCGAACAGCGTGATCAGCGGATTCAGCGCCACCGGCAGCAAATGGCGGAACAGCACCCGCCGCGCCGGAATTCCCTGCGCCCGCGCCGCCAGCGCAAACGGCGCGTCCATCGCCTCGATCATCGCCGCCCGCACATGCCGCACCAGGACCGGCAGCATCCCGAGCACCAGCACCGAAACGGGGATTACCAGGTGTCGCAAGGTGTCACCGATGCCTGTGACGCCGGGCGAGTGCATTCCACCCGCCGGCAGCCACCCTGTTTCCACGGCCAGCACCAGAAAGATAACCCCCAATAGAATCTCCGGGATAGCTAGCAAAATCGAAAGGACTACCTTTACCAGTGAATCGCTCCACGAACCGCGCTTCGACGCGTTCCAGATGCCGATCGGAATCGCCAGCATCCACGCCAGCAAAGTGGCAGTGGCGGTCAACAGCAGCGTCCCCGGAATCCGCCGCCGCAACAGCGGTCCGACCGCCGCGTTATAAGCCAGCGAGTACCCGAACTCTCCCCGCGCGACCGACCCTACCCACGCCGCATACCGCAAGGGCAGCGGACGATCCAACCCGCGCTCCGCCCGCATCGCATCGACCGTCGCGCGCGACACCTGCGCGTTGAGCGGCATCTCCGAATAAAAGTCCCCCGGCGCAAGTTCGGCAAACAGAAAGCTGAGCACCGAAACGCCGATCAACAGCAGGAGACTATGCACCACCCGCCCCGCCGCATACCTCAAAGCCGCCCCTGCTTCCCATCCGAGCTGCGACCGTTCTCGCGCTTTGGCCAGCGAGGGAGCGCCGGGCGACTATCAACGGAGGTGCCCATGGGCCTGCCGCCGACCAAAATCGATGAAGACGCGGGCGGTAGTGCGGCTCGTTTTCGCCCGTTCTTCCGCGCGTTTTCAACAGAGTCCCATAGCGGCCTACCAAACGCGATGAACAACCGAGCCGCGACGGTTACGGAGCGGTGGTCGCGTGGCCACCGCACCGTAACCGTCGCGGCTCGGATTGGGGTATGTTCCGCGCCCTTAGGGTCGCGTGGGCTCGATTCTTCATCGCCTTTGGGAGTCCCTGACGTTCGCG
>JAOAPT010000286.1 GCA_025463045.1 Candidatus Solibacter sp. | reverse complement strand
TCGAGGATCATCGAGTTGCCCGTCCGGATTTCGTCGTCGTCGACACCGACGCCATTCGCGAACACCACGAACATGCCGTTGTCGTGCGCGCGGCTGGGCAGCCATCGCATCAGCCACCCTCGCCCCTTGTCGCCCAGAATCTCGCGCCGGATGGTCTGCGGATCGCGCTCCCGGGCTTCCCAAACGCGCCGCTCGATCAGGCCCATCAGGTGGGCGTTGTGCGTGCGGCACCCGCCGGTCTGGTGCGGAGCAAGCAGCACCTCCGCGCCCATCAGCGCCGTGATCCGCGCGTTCTCGATGACGTTCACGTCGTAGCAGATCAGCACACCCGCGCGGACTCCGTGCGGAGTATCGAAGACCGTGTACTCCGTGCCCGAAGCGATGTGATCGTTCTCGAACGCGTGGAGCTTGCGATGCCGCCGCATCCCGCCATCCGGCATCGCGACGACGTACGTATTGTAAAAGCGCCCATCGTCGCCGGCCTCCACTAATCCGGCCCCGATGGTCATCCCATACCGCCGGGCTAGCTCCGCGAGCGCGGCCGACGATGGGCCGCCGAATACGGGCTCGGCCAACTCGCCGAGCTGCTCGCGCGATAGCTTGCGCAGAAACCAGTAGCCCGTGATGCAGCACTCGGGAAAGCAGAGCAGTTGAACGTCCCGCTCCGCCGCCCGCGCCGCGAACCGGCGAATCGTTTCCAAATTTGCACGCTTATCGCCCTGTGTCGCCTCGAACTGTACCGCTGCCGCCCGCACGTCCTGCATACCGATATGCTGCCACAGGCATGCAAATCTGTTCGCCAGAGCAGTGTGCCACAGCCCAGGCGCCTCGAAACCGATAAACTGTGGAGATGTTTCGTCCCCTGCTCACCGCCTTCTTGATCGCCGCGTCGACGGTCTCCGGTCCGGCACTGGCCCAGGCGCCAGCCACGCCCGCCGCCGCGCGCCCGCCGCGAACGCCAGCGCCCGCGAGAGATCCCGCCACGCCTGGCTACGTCACGGCGAAGGATCTCCCCGACGGCGAAAACGCTCCCGTGAAGACCGACGGTAATTTCATCCTCGGCCCGACCCATAATCCTGCGCCCGAGATGACCGCGCAGGAGGGCGTACCCGTCGGAACCGTGTACAACTTCACGATGGAATCCACCGACAGCAAGATCTACCCCGGTATCGCGCGCGACCCGAACCCGCCGCAGCCGGACGCGGGCGCCGCCACCCGGCCCGCCGTCAGGACGCACCCCGCTCCGTACACGCGTAAAGTGGCCGTCTACGTTCCCAAGCAATACGTGCCCGGCACCGCCGCGCCCTTCCTCATCGGCGCCGATGGACCCGATCGCGCGTTGTTCACGGCGCTCGACAATCTGATCGCGCAGAAGCGCGTCCCCGTCATGATCGCGATCTCCATCGGCAACGGTGGAGGCGATGCACAGGGCAGCGAACGCGGTCTGGAGTACGACACGATGTCGGGCCTCTACGCCGAGTTCGTCGAGAAGGAAGTGCTGCCCCTCGTCGAGAAGCAATACAACGTCAAGCTGACCAAAGATCCCGAAGGCCGGGCGACGATGGGCGGCAGCTCCGGCGGCTCGTGCGCGCTGATCATGGCGTGGTATCACCCGGAGTGGTACCACCGCGTGCTCACTTATTCGGGCACTTACGTGAATCAGCAATCGCCCGTGAACTCCGACACGCCGCACGGAGCGTGGGAGTTCCACGAGCACCTCATTCCGGCGAGCCCGGTAAAGCCGATCCGCCTGTGGATGGAGGTCGGCGATCGCGACAACCTGAGCACGCGCGACAACATGCACGATTGGGTCCTCGCCAATGAAAATATGGCCAGGGTGCTCGCCGCCAAGGGCTATCACTATCAGTTCGTCTTCGCGAAAAACGCCGGCCACACGGACCGCGCCGTCAAACAGCAGACCCTGCCCGAAGCCCTGGAGTATATCTGGCAGGGCTATCCGATCCGCTGAGGCGCGTTCTACAACGGGCGCTTCAGAGGGAGCCCGATGACGCTCGGCAAGAGCAGACCCAACCACCAGGCCGAACAGGAACGCATCGAGGTGATGGCGGAGCACGTTGCCCCAAAAAAACTCTGCATCGCACACTGCCTTGTTCTTGCAGGCATACCGAAGATGTAAGCCGCCGAGCCGAATCAGCGTAATATGTTCGTCTTCGCTAGTTCCACTATCTCGCTCCCCTGTCCGTTTAGGATCGCCTTCAGCATGTAGAGCGTGAAACCCTTCGCCATGGCTGTGGTGATCTTCGGAGGCATGGACAGCTCCGCCCGATTTACGACGGCATCGACAAGAGCCGGCCCGTCGTGCGCAAGAGCGTCAGCTATTGCCGTTTCGACCTCAGAGGGTTGCTCAACGCGAAAGCCACGAATTCCAATTGCTTCAGCCATTGCGGCAAAATTGGGGTTCTTCAATTCAGTACCTGTACTCAGGAAGCCGGCTGCCCTCTGCTCCAGCTCGATGAAGCTCAGCGCGCCATTGTTGAAAACGACGACCTTTACTGGTAACCCGAGTTGTACCAGGCTGATAAAATCGCCCATCAACATCGTGAAACCACCATCGCCCGAGAAGGAGATTACCTGACGGTTTGGAAAGGACTTTTGCGCCCCAATCGCCTGCGCCATCGCATTTGCCATGGAGCCATGCCAAAACGAACCTAGCAGCCTCCGTTGACCGTTCATGGCTAGATAGCGCGCCGCCCAGACTGTCGGAAGCCCAACATCGCACGTGAAGATGGCATCCTCGGCAGCTAGGCGGTTAACCGTCTTGGCTACATACTGCGGATGAATTAGTGTTTGTGAGGAGTTCCGTCGGCCAACTCATCCAACTCCCGCCGCGCTTTTTGGTAATGCGCAACCGCCTTCCGTAAGAAGGAATCATCTGTTTTTGATTGAAGCTGTGGGAGCAGGAGTGTCAACGTCGAGGCAATGTCGCCAACGATTCCCAGGCTGAGGCGTGTCCGTCGGCCAAGGTTTTCAGGCAGGATATCCACCTGGACAACCTGTGCATCCTTGGACTCGGGGAAAAACTGCTGGTACGGAAAGTCCGTTCCAAGCATGAGCAGGAGATCGCATTCGCGCATCGCATGATAACCAGACGAGATGCCAATGAGCCCTGTGAGCCCGACCTGGTAAGGATTATTGCCCTCCAGGTACTCCTTCCCCTTAAGCGCCATTACCATCGGTGCTTTGAGCTTCTCTGCGAGCTGTACAACCTGGTCCTGCGCCCCTGCGCAACCCGAGCCACACAAGAGTGTGACGCGGCTGCTGACGTTTAGCAGATCAACGAGACGATTGATGTCGTTCTCTGAAGGGACCAGCGCCGGTCTTCGGAATAGTAGGTCGGCCGGCCGGGGATTTTCATTCACCGCAGGCTGCAGCGCGACATCGCCAGGGATCACGATTACGGAAACACCTCGCTTCGCAATCGCCTGGCGGATAGCGATTTCCAAAACACGCGGCATCTGGTTCGCTCCGGAAACAAGCTCGCAGTAGTGGCTACACTCACGAAACAGATCTTGCGGGTGAGTCTCCTGGAAGTAGCCTGAACCGATCTCAGTTGACGGTATCTGGGCTGCGATCGCGAGTACTGGAACTCGATTTCGATGGCAGTCGAAGAGCCCGTTAATCAAATGTAAATTGCCAGGGCCACAACTGCCGGCACATACTGCAATTGCGCCTGTCAGGTGAGCTTCCGCACCCGCCGCGAAGGCAGCTACCTCTTCGTGTCTTACGTGCACCCACTCAATGTCGCTGTTTCTGAGAGCATCGGTAATCCCGTTTAGACTGTCCCCGACAATTCCATAGATACGCTTTACTCCCGCTGCTCTCAGCGTCTCCACTATTTGGTCCGCAACCAGTGTGCTCATGATTAACTCAAGATCCTTTGCGCGGTTCTCTTCTTTATCCGCGCCCGGAAAATAACGGTGAGTGTCATTACTCCCTTAGCCGGATGGACCGTGGTGCCCCCAACATCCGCCAAGCATGAGTGCCCATACATCCAGCAAGCTGTATGCCTTCAACTCCTCTAAGGATTCCAGACCGTGACGCTGACTTCCGGAAAGAACGAGTATGCCGATCTCTTTAGTGAAGTTAATTCACAGTGGGGGTTCTAAGCGTTGAGATGGAAATCCATAAACTCAATGACGCCCTGGCCGCTGTAGGTCTCAGTGTTACCCTTCTCCGTTATCGAGAGTGCCACCGGCGCGGCGACAAAGCGCGAATACCAGGGCCTGTGCTCCATCCGGGCGGCTCGCGCAATCTCCTCGGGACTCAGAAACTTTGATTCCGTGGCGAGATCGACAGAACCGAGGAACTGCGCCGCATCCGTCTCGAGGGTGACGCGCCTGCCGTTCTGCTCGACCTCAAATCTCACCCTGGGGCAGTAGTAGGCAGACGCGTTCCGCGGGTCAGGATTGGCGGCAGGGACAGCAGTCACGCGGGCTGCGCCGGACCCCTCGACGTTGACCAGGACTTCTCGCTCTGATGCAATGAAAAACTGCTGGAGACCATCGGTGCGGCTGTTTGTGTATGGCTGATTAGGGTATTCCGAAGCGTAGACAGCGGTATAAGGGCCAATCGCTGCGCGTCCCCATATCCAATGATGCAGCAGGCTGCCCATTGTGGTGGTTCCCCAGTTGTGATCATGGTAGGCGACGCCTTTCACGGCGGCGGTCTCCCCGTTCACCGTAATGGTGCCTGTCAACTCCCCGCGTGGCACGGGACAGACCCATCCGAAGATCTTGTCTGCCTGAATGATGTTTTCACGGTTGGCTGGCGAGACGCGCGGCGGAAAGATGCGCCGGATCGTCACGTCGAGACCCAGCTTGCCGAGATCACTCGCGTCCATGACCACGCGGTAGGTGTCGAGATCGCCGCGGAGGAAGCTTTTGCCAATGTGGATTTCGGGCCGCTCTCGGGAGATTGACACATCCTGGTGAGTGACGTATTCGGCAGCGACACGCTGTCCATTTGGGCTTGCGACCGTGGCCTGGGCTCGATACACGAACCTGCGCTCGCCGGCGTCCTGGTCGATAAAGAAGACGACAACGAGGGTGCGGCCATCCGTGAGCTGAGCGTCGAAGTACCACCACTCGAAGTTTTCCGGCTTGTACAACTCGGGAATACGGCTGCCATCTTCCCAGAGTTCAAGACGTGGAAACGGTGTCTCGGATCTAATGGTTTGCGCCATAAGCGGTACTGCGGGCAGTGTGTCAGCTTCCAAGACCCCACCTTCGCCAATCAATAGGCCGCGTCGTGTGAAGTCGGTCATAACACCTTCTCTTGAAATTCTCGCCCGTCGATCAGGGGCTTATCATCATCACAACTTGCCCAGGTCCTTCTTCGCGAACTGATATGCACGCTCAATTCCATCAGCGCGCTTCGAGCTCACAGCCGAATGCAGACGAATTTGTCCAGCATATCGATCTGTTACGAAATTGCCCGTACCACCTCTTCGAAACCGCATGAAGAAGCTTGGCATTAGATCGAAATGGCGCCCCTGAAGTGGGGCTCGTAACGCCCACTCCCGACTTCTGTTAGCGCCCTTTGCGTTGGCGGACGCTAAGTTGGTATCCGTACTTGGCGTCGCCGTCGAGCGCATCGTGGATGCCCAGATTGTCCACGGCGGTCGACTGCGGAACCTACCCGGGACTCGACGGCCCGTGACGCCGCCGCGCCAGGATGGGTCGAGCTTTCGACATCAGCGCGCGCGGAGAGACAAACTCCTCAACGTTCTTCATTTGAATTGGCAGGTCATTCTTTTGAGTTTCGGGGTCTTCGTTCGAGGCTCACTTGGGACTTCGACTTGGTAGATCACGTGCCGCATATGGACGCAAACCGAGTACGTATCGGCAAAAACAATCATTGGAGAGTTCTGGATGGGAGAGTTCTGGATCGGTGGTACCGATATTGCGACCGTGCAGATCCCGTGAAGTACACGGAGGCATTGGGCGCGACCGGTCTGCGAATCGACCACGCGGAGCCGATTGCCACTACGCTCCGGGAGGCATTCGACACTCCCGGTCTCGTGCTTATTGGAGTACACGCGGACTGCCGGGAGAATCGCAAGACATTCGAACGGCCAGCTTTTTATAACTGTACGTCGCAAGCCGCTACAAGGACCACAACTAATGAATAATCTGACAACACCTATCCCATCCACATACCATCCTGATGTCGTTCTTGTCGGTGCGGGCATCATGAGCGCTACGCTGGCGGTGATCTTAAAAGAACTGGATCCCAGCCTGACAATTGAGGTCTACGAAGTCCTGGGCAGCGAGGCGCAGGAAAGCTCGAATGCATGGAACAATGCTGGCACTGGCCATGCAGCACTCTGTGAATTAAACTACACTCCAGAGAAAAGTGATGGCAGTATCGACATTTCAAAGGCTCTGCAGGTCAACACCGAGTTCGATCTTTCGCGTCAGCTCTGGGCCTATTTGGTGAAGAAAGGAGCGATTAAAGATCCCCAGTCCTTTATTCATCCCGTACCCCACTTCAGTTTTGTGCGCGGATCGGAGAATCACGCGTTCCTTAGAAAACGCTTCGACGCGCTCTCTACTCATCCCCTTTACCACGGGATGGAGTATTCCGACGACAAGAAGCAGATTGAGAAATGGATCCCGCTGGTCATGGAAGGCCGTGATCGAAGCGAGGACGTTGCGGCGACGCGAATGCCGACCGGTACTGACGTGGATTTTGGTGCTCTCACTACGGATCTTCTTGACTCCTTAAAGGGCACGGAAGGATTCTCAATCCGCTTTTTTAATCCACTGCAAGATCTGCGCCGTGATGGCGATCTATGGAGTCTTCGGGTTAGAGACGAAAAAAGCGGCCAGCACCGGGATGTCCGGGCCAAATTCGTTTTTATCGGCGCTGGCGGAGGATCGCTGCCGCTGTTGCAAAAATCCGGGATTCCCGAGGGGCGAGGCTATGCCGGGTTTCCGGTGAGCGGAGTCTGGCTTCGCTGCGACAATCCTGAGGTTTCTTCCCGCCACAATGCCAAGGTGTACGGTAAAGCCTCGGTAGGATCGCCTCCGATGTCCGTACCCCATCTCGATACACGCCACATCGAAGGAAGGGTTTCTCTGCTTTTCGGACCTTACGCGGGTTTTTCGACGAAGTTTCTCAAGCATGGATCATATCTGGATCTCTTCGGCTCCATCGATCCGGAAAATTTACTGCCGATGTTGGCCGTCGGCAGGGATAACGTGGCTCTCACAGAATATCTGATAGGCCAGGTTCTCGAGTCCGAGGAGGAGCGGTTCGCCGCGCTCCGCGAGTTCTTTCCAAAAGCAAAGCAGGAGGATTGGAGGGTTGAAGTAGCGGGCCAGCGGGTGCAGATCATCAAAAAGGATCCAACGCACGGCGGCATCCTGCAATTTGGCACGGAGCTTGTCACCGCAGCCGACGGTTCTATCGTTGCGATGCGGGGTGCTTCGCCTGGTGCTTCAACTGCAGTGTGGATCATGATTCAAGTCATTGAGCGCTGCTTCGCAGAAGAATTGAAACATGGCGGATGGTGCGCCAAATTGAAGGAGCTGATTCCTTCTTACGGTCAATCTCTTGCCGAGAATCCGACCCTTTGCCAGCAGGTGCGGGCCGAGACGGCCGCCGTATTGAAGATCAACAACGTCACATAAAAAGAGAAACATTGACCTATGATCCGAGCATATCGTCTCTATACGGGTTCTGACGGAAATTCTCACGTGGTACGTGGTAGCGTGAGTGGCGGTGAATTGGTCGAAGCGGAATCGATCCTCTTCAAAGAAACGCCGGCACATTCATCGTTTGACTGGCATAATGATCCGATCCCTCAATACGTTATTACGTTGGCTGGTGTACTTGAATTTACAACCGCAGGTGGCGAAGCATTCATCATCCATCCGGGCGATGTCCTGCTGGCGGTGGATCACACCGGCTCAGGCCATAAGTGGCGTTTAACCAACGATGAGCCGTGGAAGCGGGCTTACGTGGTCTTCAAGGAAGGCGCGGATACTCATTTCGTGCCGGATCACACATAACTCTGCTTTGCAGATAACAAACGCAGTCATTCTTGGAACACTTGATCGATCGAGAGCGGATCTTTGACTTATCGAGGGGAGCTTCTCGGCTGGCATAGGAGCTTGGGCGATTGGCGAGGAAAGTGGGACACAAAGGGAGTGAATAAAGCGCTAACTAAAATTCTTGGGTCTGCAGTCGCTGCGCTGATCGTTGTGGCTCTTGGCTTCTACTTCATTGAAGTGTACGCTCCGTCGCCGGCCAACCCAACCCTATCTGCCACCATTCAACAAGATTCGATCCCCATCGGCAGCATGACGCGAGAGTTCTTGGAATATGTACCTCACGACATCTCTCCGCATTCTCCGCTGGTCATTG
>JAOAPT010000899.1 GCA_025463045.1 Candidatus Solibacter sp. | reverse complement strand
GTGTCTTTGGCCTACTCCGGCCGCCGACCCGCCGCATCTTCGCTGCCGCATTCGAAGCTCACCGCCAAGCCTGGGATTGATTTTCTCTGCGTGTTTTTCTCTGCGGCTCTCCGCGAGTCTGTGGCCCCTTCCAGCCGCGCATCACGCGCAGTCGCATCAGAGCGCCCGATTCAGCGACCTGCGATTGATTTTCTCTGCGTGTTTTTCTCTGCGCCTCTGCGCGTGTCTTTGGCCTACTCCGGCCGCCGACCCGACGCATCTTCGCTGCCGCATTCGAAGCTCACCGCCAGCCCTGCTTCTTGATTCTCTCTGCGTGTCTTTCTCTGCGTCTGCGAGAATCTTTGGCCTACCTCAGCCGCCGACCTCCGCATCACCGCGCAGTCACACTGCGAGCGCCAGCCCACCCCTCTCTACGTCTGAAGGTAGCCTACAAACTGTGGCACGCCCTGCAGTCCGCCGACTGCTGGACCACCGCAGTTCCGCTGTTCGCAGAATGCCCCAAGCGCACCGAGATCGCCCCCCGATCCGCCGCCTCGAACCGCACAGCCTCGTCGCCAGGAGCTTCCCGATTCGCCGCCAATCCGCCCGCCATCATCACCACCGCCGCGGCCATCGCCACCAGCATCCGCGGCCCCTGCCCGCGCTTCCTCGGTGCAAACCCCAGCCTCTGCCCGAGTTCCGCAGGCGCCGCCACCGGCCTCAGATGTTGGGTAAGCTGCCCTTCCAGCCAATCAGACATTCGCAGTTCCTTTCAGATTCGCCAGCCGCCGTTCCAGCGCCTTATGTGCGCGATTCAGCCGTGACGCGACCGTCCCCATCGAACAGCCCACCGCTTCCGCAATCTGCTCGTACGCCAAGCCCTCGGTGTACCGCAGCACCACCACGATCCGTTGTTCGACCGGTAGTTTCTCGATCGCTCGTTGCACCCGTTCGCTAACCTCGTTGCATAACACGGCCTGCAACGCATCCCCGGGAGCGCGCAGCACCGCCAGCAGATCATCCGCCATAGGAATCGTCCGCCACGAGCGGCGCTTATGATCCAGGCAGCTATTCACCACCAGACGGTAGACCCACGTGCTGAACAGCGCATCGCCCCGGAAATCCGCGATCGAAGAGTACAGCTTGAGGAACGTATCCTGCGCGATATCCATCGCCAGCGATTCGTCCCCGCTGAACCGCAGCGCGATTGAGTAGATCTTGTCCTTATACGTCTCGAACAGAACCCGGAACGACTCGCGCTCGCCGCGCCGGCAGCCTTCCACAAGTTCGAGCTCGGTGCACTCCAGGACCATCGACCTACCTGAGACGATCATACCGCCATTTTCTTCCAAATTTTTGCGGGAGGGCGGCGATCTCGGGTGGTTAGCGGGCAGTTCGCGATCGAAGCCAGCCCAACAGCCCCAGACCGCCCGCCAGTAACGCCATCGGCGCCGGTTCGGGAATGCTGTTGTCCACGGGCCCGTCGAACACGCGCAGCTCGTTCAGTCCGTACACATTGCTGCCGCAGCACGCGCCGTTGGCGCTCGCTACCGAATGTGGAGAGAACCGGATGTACCGGTAAAATCCCCCGTCGCTCGAGGTGAAGGTCTGCGCGATCAGCGGATCATTGGCCGGAATCGCCGCGACCAGCGTGCCGTTGACCAGCTCCACCGTCGGACCGCTCAGGTCGAAACCAGGCCCCACGCCCGCGCCGACCGAATTCCCCGCTTCGATCGTGAAGTTGCCGGTTCCCCGATCTCCGAACCCGCCGTTATGCGTGTTGAACAAGTCAAAGGACGTGATATGGTACGCCGCGCCCAAATCAATCACGATGTAAGCGTTCGCCGGACCGTTATCGGAATTCAGCCAGTACGAGTTGTCCTGTGTCGGTTCGCTGATGGTACCCGTTTGATGATTCAAAATTGACCCGGCCGTAAACGTCCCGCTGTACTGCCCGTTGAAACCGATCACGTCCGAAGTTGTTAACGAAAGTTGACTTCCGGAAGCTACCGAAAGTGAGGCAAATATAAGGCATAACCCTAGTTTTATGTTCATGTTTCCCCTTACCCAGGTCTTCACAGTACAACATAGAACTGGACGGTTCAATACTGTTGGTACCATTACCCCACTCCCATGGTCGCCCGACCCGCATCCCCGATTTCCCCCACCCGCTCGAACAGCTTCACCTCCTGCCCCCGATAGGTCGCGCCCGGCAGTTCCCGGAACCCGCATTTCTCCGCAACCCGCATCGACGCTGCGTTCTCCCCGTCGATGATGCACACCATCCGTCCGCCTCCAAACCGTTCCTCGCCCCACCGGCAGATCGCCCGTACCACCTCCGTCCCATATCCCTTCCCGTGGAATCGCGGCGACAGCACCCACCCCATCTCCGGCACTCCCGCGATCGACGGCTCCATCTCGCGCTGAAACTCCGCGAGCCCCGCCTCCCCCACGAAACTTCCCGTCGCCCTTTCTTCGATCAGCCAGAAGCCGAACCCAAGCAGCGTCCAGTGCCCTACATACCGCAGCAGCCGCGCCCACACCTCTTCCGCCGTGAACGGACGACCGCCGATGTAGCGCGTCACCACCGGATCGCCCCACATCGCAGCGCAATTCCGAAAATCCTCCACCCGGTGCCCGCGCAGCCGCAGCCGCTCCGTTTCGATCACTGGAATTTCGCTCATCCCGATATTGTCGTCCAACCTCATTGCGTTATCCTTCTAAAGAGGAAACTCCATGAAAACTATCGTTGCCTGCACGCTCGCACTCTTCACCACCCTCGCCTTCGCCGAGACCAAAGCCAACCAGACCGAATCCGTCACCGTCGACGGCAAGAAGATCACCATTGCGTACTCTTCTCCTGCCGTCAACGGACGCGCCGGCAAGCTCTATGGCAAGGACGGCCTTATCGGCGGCGACGAAAACTACCCCGTCTGGCGCGCCGGTGCCAACGCCGCGACCGCCCTCCACACCGATGCCGACCTGATGATCGGCACACTCGCCGTGCCCAAAGGCGACTACACGCTGTTCATCAACCTGGCCAACCCCGCAGCCTGGGAACTGATCGTCAACAAACAGACCGGCCAGTCCGGCCTCGCCTACGACGCCAAGCAGGATCTCGGCCGCGTCAAAATGACCACAACCAAGCCGTCGGCTATGGTCGAACAACTCAAATACACGCTCGCCGCCAACGGCAAGAAGGGAACCCTGACCCTTGCATGGGAGAACGTCTCCGCCAGCGTCCCCTTCACCGTCAAATAGTCAATTCCCGATAGGCACCTTCCCGGCGCGGTCGATGACCACAGAGTCGACCGCCGCCTTCCGAACTTCCAGTTCCCGAACTGTCACACCAACATCAGATTTATTTATCTCGTACTCTCATATACTTACCCCGCCGGCCGCTCCTTTCCTCAAGACCCGTATGCAACAATCGCCGTAGGTAGAGTCTTTCGCGAGCGGAATGCGGTCCGTTAGCGCTAACGGTACGATAGTGGCGGACATCGGCCGATAACTCCCGCGGTTGCAACAAAACGCCGCGAATTTACGGAACAAAAGTTCCCGTTGCACTATTTTCATCGCTATCCTGTACCAATATGAAAAGGTTGCTCGCCCTCTGCTTCACCTTCTTCACCGTCGCCCTCGCTTTCGCGCAGGAAACCATCGACTCCACCGCCAACGCCCGAATCCGCAAGGAAGCCGCCGAAAACTCCCGGCTGATGCACACCCTCCACATGCTCACCGACCGCTACGGCCCCCGCCTCACCGGTTCGCCCAACCACGAGGCCGCCGCCAACTGGGCCGTCAAACAGCTCACCGAATGGGGCTTCAAGAACGCCCACCTCGAACCCTGGGATTTCGGTCATCCCGGCTGGATGAACGAGCATGCCGCCGGATACCTGACCTCGCCCGTCCGCGATAACCTCACCTTCGAAGTCGTCGCGTGGACCCCGTCCACCAAAGGCGTCGTGCACGCCAACGCCGTCGAGATCGCGCCTCCCACGACGCCCACCAAAGAGGAGCTCACCGCATACCTCGCACAGAACGCCGAGAAGGTAAAAGGCAAAGTCGTGCTCATCGGCAAAGCGACCGTCGTCCCCGTCAACTTCACCCCCGCCGCCCTCCGCCGCGACGATGCCACGATCAAGGGACAGTTCGATCCCAACAATCCCAACGCCGGACGCGGCGGCTTCGGCGGACGCGGTGGCCGCGGCGCTCCACCCGATCCCACCAAGCTCACCCCCGCGCAGATGAACGAACAGATCGACGCGTTCCTCGTCGCCAACAAAGCTCTCATGCGCATCAACGACGCGGCCCGCGAACACGGCCAGATCCGCGCCTTCAACAACCGCACCTTCGACCTCGCAAAGGCCGTCCCCACCGTCGTCCTGCGCAACGAGGACTATGGCCGCATCGATCGTCTCCTCGCCGATGGCGAAACCGTCGGACTCCAGTTCGACATCCTCAACCAGAGCTTCCCCAAAGGCACGACGGCCTATAACGTGGTCGCCGAACTCCCGGGCAGCGATAAGGCCGGCGAGGTCGTCATGCTCGGCGGACATCTCGATTCCTGGCACTCCGCCACCGGCGCCACTGACAATGCCATCGGGTGTTCGATGATGATGGAAGCCGCGCGCGTCATCAACGCGCTCGGTCTCAAGCCCCGCCGCACGATTCGCGTTGCGCTTTGGGCCGGCGAAGAGGAAGGACTCCTCGGCTCGGCCGCTTACGTCAAACAACACTTCGGCACCTTCGAAAATCCTAAACCCGAATACGCCGGACTCGATGCTTACTTCAATATCGATTCCGGCACCGGACGAGTCCGCGGCGCCGGCGTCTTCGGTCCGCCCGAGACCGCCACGGTCCTTCGCGCCGCGCTCGCCCCCTTCGAAGATCTCGGCGTCGCCGGCGCACTCGCCAACACCAGTCGCGCCACGGGCGGCACCGATAGCACCAATTTCTCCAACGCCGGACTCGCCGGCATCGGCATGCAGCAAGACCCCATCGAATACCAGTCCGCGACGTGGCACACCAATCTCGATACCTACGAGCGCATCGTGCCCGAAGATGCCGTGAAGGCCGTCACCGTGATCGCCGCCTCGGTCTGGCACGTTGCTAATCGCAACGAGATGCTGCCGCGCTTTACCAAAGAAAAGATGCCGCCGCTGCCGCCCGCGCCCGGCACCGCGCGCCCCGCCACCACCTCATCCGGAGCGAGGTAACCATGCGACACTTCTCCTCCCCCCTCGCTCATGCACGGGCCACCTTCCCGCGGCCCCTTCCGCCACCCGCGCCCGAAACAGCGAGCCTCAGGATGCTTCCGAGACGGTTCTCCTCCCCGCTCCCATTGAGCACAGTCGCTCACACACGGGCCACCTCCGCGCGGCGACTTCCGCCACCCACGCCCGAAACAGCGCGCCACGCGACAATTTCGGGACGCTCCTCCTTCCCGCTCGCATCGAGCACCAACCAAGAACTGCGGTC
>JAOAPT010000898.1 GCA_025463045.1 Candidatus Solibacter sp. | reverse complement strand
TGTGCGTCTGTCGTGGTCTGCACCGCTTTGCCCGCTCCCGGGCGCGCTGCAACGTCCGCCTCCGCCACTGGAGCACCGGTGGCCGCATCCAACACGACGCCGCGAATCGTCCCATTCGTCAACGGGGACTGGTCGGGCCGCTGAGGCTGCCCCCACACGGCGCCCGCCATCGCGATCAGACAAATAATCTTCCTCATGGCTTCCTTATGGCTTCCTCGCCGGAACCGGAAGTTCCACATCGGTGGGGGCGCCGCCCGGCACATCCAGCTCGATCATCTGCGTCACGTCCGCTACCCATCGCCCATTGGCGGCCGGCTGCACCGCTGCACGATATCGTCCCGGCGGCAGTGCCGCGAAGGTGAACTTCGAATCGGCGTCGGGCAATGCGATTTGCGCCGTGCCGTCTTCCGACAGCAGGACCACTGCGAATTCGCCCGCCCGGCCGCCCACGAGCTTTCCGCGAATCGCGCCGGCCGGCGCCACCGTGACTGCGACGGGCGCCGCGCCGCTCATCCCGCCCATCGCGCCGACGTCCACCACGAGTTCGCCCGACTGATAGCAGGTGCCGCCGAGCTTTGTCGCAGTCGCCTGATAGCGTCCCGGCGCGAGCTGGTCCACCAACACAGGCTCGCCGAACTTCGCGTCCGCCGTGCGGTCGCCCATGATGTGCCACGCCTCGAGCGGCGAGAAGGTGATGGTCGCCGTCGCCGGACAACCCGCCGGCTGACCGACGCCGGGACCGCGCAACACCACCGCGACCTTCCGGCTCTCCTTCACCGCCACCGAAACGCCGTCGACGTCCTGGATCACGTCCACTCGCGTGCGGCCGAAGAACGGCTTGGGTCCCAGTACTGCCCCCAAATACGCATAGCCGTTCTTCGGCCCGGAGGCGAATAGTTCATACGACCCCGGGGCGATTCCCTCGAAGAGAAACGTGCCGTCCTTCTCTGTCTGTTTGGCCGCGTAGGTCAAGCCGGGCTGCTCCGCCGATGCTAACGATAGCTCCACAGTCGTTCCCTTCGTCGGAGACTCAACCTTGCCCCGCACTACATACAGCACGTTCGGCTGGATCGCGAAATCCGTGCCCGCGAATTCCTCGCCGCCCGACACGGTGAACAGCCGCGGCCGTTGATTGTTCGGATAGAACAGCGCGCCGGCGCCCGCACCTTTCGTGGTCGCCTCGTACTGCACCGCGACGCCATACTGCCCCGGCGCCAGATTGTAGATCCGGTACTGCCCGCGCTCATCGGCGCCCACGACGTTCGCCGTGGGCCGCAGTACCGCGCTGTCGCCGGACTTCACCATCGTGAAGACTTTGGCTCCCACGATCGGCTGCCCCTTCGCATCGGTAATTCTGCCCGCGATCGCACCACAGCGTACCAGCCTCACGGTCGGCGTCTGTCCTGCGCGAACCCGCAGGCTTGCCTTCACGAAATTTCCCTTCGCGAATTCGAGCGAGTATTCGCCCGCGGGCAGATCCGGCGAGCGGAAATTGCCCGCGGTATCGGTCTCGAGTTCCGCCACCGCCATCCGCTGCCCCGGCTTCGACAGGCGAATCTCCACCAGCGCCAGCGGATTACCCGTGTGGTCTTCAAGCACGCGCCCAGCGATGGACTCTGCCGCCAGCGGTACTCCCGCGGTCATCGCCAGCGCGGCTATCGCGGCGAGTCTCACTGCCCACCCACAGAGCCAGTCGCCGCGCCTGCCGGCTTGCTCATGTCCTTCGTACGCTCCTCCAGATGGTTCTTCATTTTGAGCAGTGGCACTCCATCCGTCATCCACTTCGGCGCGGGCTTGTCCATCAGGTAGTGGTCGAAGTATTCCTTCATGCGGACCGTGTAGTCCTTCATGTTCTCCGGCTTGCGCAGGCCGTGGTTCTCGCCCTTGTACTCCAGCAGGATCACGGGCTTTTGAAGGCGCCGCAGCGTGTTGAAGTACTCGATACCCTGCGTCTGATCCACCGCGCCATCCTTATCGTTGTGCAAAATCATCAACGGCGTGTGGACGTTTTTCGCGTGATACACGGGCGAGTTGCGCTGGTAGGATTCCAAATTGTCCCAGAAGCCGCCGTAGAAGCGGCCCTGGCTGCTCTCGAAGATCGCGCCGTTGCCGCCGCCTGTATTCCGGTAGATCAGGCTGTACATGCCGATCATATCGGTGAGCGGCGCGCCGGCAATCGCCGCATGGAACGTGTCCGTCTGCGTAATCAGGAACGCCGTCTGATAGCCGCCCCACGAGTGGCCGTGGATCCCGACGCGCGCCGCATCCACCACGCCCGTCGCGATCGCCGCCTTCACCGCCGGCACCACGCACGCCACGGCGCTCATCCCGGGATCGTTCACCTTATATACGATATCCGGCTCGAGCACCGCGTAGCCGTTGCTCGTGTATGCCGAGACGCTGAAGCCGTTGAACGCGGGCTGCGGATACGCATTCGCGTTCTGCGACATCTTTTCGTAAATCTCCACCATCGTGGGATATTTCTTCGCGGGGTCGTAGTTCGCGGGCAGGTACAACGCCGCCTGCAATTTCTCGCCGCGGGTGGAAGTGTAGTCGATGATCCGCACACCACTCGTCCACAGATAATCCTTCTGCTGCGGATTTGCGTCGGTGATCTTCTGCCCGTTCTCCAGCGTCTTCCCCGCGAGGTAGTAGTCGGGCGATTCCTTCACGGTCTCGCGCGTATACAAATAGGTGTCGGCATTCTTCGCCTTCAACAGCGCGGCGTAACGCGCATCGCCCCACTGCAGCATGCGGACGCCAGGCTTGCCGGGCTCGATGATCGCGATCCCGGCCTTCTTCGTCCACTCGCCGTAGGCGCCGATATACTGCGGTTGATCGAGGTCGATCCCTTTCTCATCGGGGTCGAGCCGGAAGCGCTGGCGGTAGCGAATCTTGTCCTTCTTTCCGTTCACCGTGAGATTCACGGACGATCCGTCCTTCGCGGAAATCCGCCAGATGTCCCAGCCGTCGCTCAACAGAACGTACTGGCCATCCTTGCTCCATCCGAGCGATGGTGTCGGCGGCTTGACCACGTTCACATCGTTCTCCGTATCGACGAATGTCGTCGCCACGCCCTTCGTGATTGCTACCTGCCTGCCTGTCGAGGTGTTGTACGTGTAGTACACGCCGTCGTCATAGAAGAGGAGGTTTGCGCCGTCGGGCGACGCGCCACGGAACCATCGCGCTTTGCGAAGAGCCAGTTTGCGCTCGCCCGTCAATGGGTCCACGACATAGACATCTTCGAATCGCCGGCCGTCGAGATTGGTCATCAGTTCGTACTCGCGCAGATCGGTGCCCAGGGCGATCTTCGATTCCGCGGGGAAGTTGACCATTCGCACGCTGTCATCGGCCAGGCGCACGAACTTGCCGTCGCCCGGACGCCACACGGACAAATAGCTGAAATTCTTGTCGACCGTTTCCTGCACCGCCTGCTGCGTCTGCAGCCGCGAATCCTTCCAGTGCCACAGCACCAGGTCGGGCTTGTCTTCGGGCGCTGCATCCGCCGGCCCGCCGGGCGCCGACACCGTGATCTTGGGTTCGCCATCGGCCACTGCTGGAGTCTTCTTCGGTTTCACCTCGCGGATTCCGAACGTGACCGCGGAAAGATCTTCCCGCCACGCCGCGTTGCGCGTCGACGCGATCGTCATCCCCTTCGGAAAACTCGCGTCGGACTTCGGGTCGTACACCGACTTCACCGGAGCGCCGCTGCCGCCGAAGCCCTTGAATGCGACCACACTATACAGCTTGTCTTCGAACGCTTTGTCATCGACGCCCCGGATCGCGGCCAGTCCGTCGCCCTTCTCCGTCCAATTGAGCCCCTTGTACACCGCCGCTGCGGAATCGAGCGATTGGAGCGCGCCCGTACTCATATTGCGCAGCACCACGCCATTGCCCGCCTTATCGCGTGCGTCGATCAGGCATGCCAGCCGGTCCCCGTTCTTATCGAAGGCGAATTCGCTCACGTTGCCGAGATTCAATTCGCTCCCCGAGGCGAGTTCGTAGATCAGCAGATCCGCGCCCGAGGGGCGGTCCGCCGCCGCGCCCGCCCCGCCTGCCGCAGGCGTAGGAGTCGGAGGTCCAGCCGCTTCCGGCTGATACCGATGCAGCGCGATCGCCGTCGAGCGCTCGCCCGAGAACACGAATCGACGCGTCTTTTCGAATTCCGTCTTCTTGCCCGTCGCCAGTTCCACCAGAACGACCTTGGTCTGGATCGGCTTGCGGTCCTTCTTCAGCTTCTTCGCTTCCTTCGTTCCCGGCCACGCCTGAAAGGCCGCCCAGCGAGAATCTCCGCTGATTGCGAGCGCACCCCCCGCGCCGACCGCAAGCGGTGGCGGCGGACCGTTCGGATCCGGCGCAGGCGCCGACGCCCCTGGGTCTCCGATCGGGAAGCGAACCTCCTTGCCGGACTTCAGGTTGCGGATCACGATTTCGGCCTCGCCCTCCGCCGGTCCCAGGCGATAGGCGAACCACTCGCCGTTGTTGGAGAGAGTCGGATTCTGCAGTCGTTTCCAGGAGAGGATGTCCGCCAGTTGAATCGGTTTTTGTGCCCAAGTCAGGCCGGCGGAAACCAATAAGCCAGTGAGCAGTACTCGAAGGCGCATAGCGGATTTATCGTATCACCCCGAAATTCCGCTGTCCCACTCGCTGTCCCACTCGCTGTCCCACTCGCTGTCCCACTCGCTGTCCCACTCAACAAGTCCCGTCGCTAGAATAACGTTAGCCGGCTCCCCGCCCGAATATCCGCGCCACTTCGCGCCCCGTTCACGCCGCCCGGGAAACCCAGTTAGTCGCTGCTGCGTCTCCTGTTAGTTAGCGTGCTTAGCTGCGATGGTCCATGACAATCGATGGTGGTAAACTCGATTGATCGTGATTCGATTTACTGCGATGCCCTTCGCGAGTCAGCCGGCAAATCCCCACATCGCAACATCGGTTAAGGAGCGTACCTTTGGGAGAACAGGCCTCCAATGGGAATGGAAAATTCCCCGTCGTGGGTATTGGCGCATCAGCGGGCGGGCTTGAAGCATTTCTCGAATTCTTCAGCGGACTACGGCCGCCCAGCGGAATGGGTTTCGTGCTGGTCACGCACCTGGAACCGGCGCACGAGAGCAGCCTCGCGGAAATCCTCTCGCGGGCGACGACGCTGCCCGTAATCGACGCGGTGGAGGGTGCGCGAGTCGAGCCGGATCACGTGTACGTTCTTCCGCCGAATGCCGAGATCACCATCCGGGAAGGGGTGTTGCGGTTATCGCCGCGAGCCGAGAGTCTTAATCCGCATTATCCGATCGATCGGTTTCTGGAGTCGCTCGCCGAAGATCAGGGCGACGGCGCAATCGGCGTCATTCTTTCGGGAGGCGGTTCGGACGGTGCGCAGGGGGTGCGCGCGGTTAAGAGCCGAGGCGGAACGACGTTCTGCCAGGACCCGCAAACGGCAAGGCATCCGAGCATGCCGCACGCTGCGGCGGAGACCGGCGCGGTCGATTTCATCCAGCCTCCCGACCGGATTGCCCGCGAGATCCAGAAGCTTCACTTCGATGGTTATCTGGCCGAAACGCCGAGCGAGGACGAGGCGAAGGCGTCGATGGAGGAGCGGAATTTCAGCCGCATCCTAAGTCTGCTGCGGGGAAGCCACGGGGTGGATTTCAGCCTGTATAAGCCGAGCACGATTGTGCGGCGGCTCGGCCGGCGGATGCTGATTCACCACCTTGCCTCCTTGAGCGACTACGTGAAATTGCTCGAGAATCATCCCGCTGAACTCGACGACCTGTACCGGGATTTGTTGATCTGCGTAACTTCTTTCTTCAGGGAGCCGGAAATGTTCGATGCATTCCGCGGCGTATTGAGCAGGTCGCTGGATAGCCGGAAATCCGGGGATCCGTACCGGATTTGGGTTGCAGGCTGCGCGACGGGGGAAGAGACATATTCCTTTGCGATCGCGTTGACGGAGGCGGCGGAGGCGGCCGGGAAGCGAATTCCGTTGCAGGTATTCGGGACGGACGTGAGCGACGAGTCGATCGAACGGGCACGATCCGGCGTGTTTCCGGAGAACGTGCAGCAGAGTGTTTCGGCGGAGCGGCTGCGAAGATTTTTTGTGCGGGTGGATTCGGGATACCGCATCGCGGAGACGATCCGGCACACCTGCGTATTTGCGCGGCACGACATCACCGCGGACCCGCCATTTTCGCACATGGATTTGATCACGTGCCGGAATGTGCTGATCTACCTGGGTTCGTCGATTCAGGACCGGATTCTGCAATCGCTGCACTACGGTCTGAACACGGGTGGAACACTGGTGTTGGGCAGCGCGGAGACGATCGGGAACCGGTCCGATCTGTTCGCGACGATCGATCAGGAGCACAAGATTTTCCTGAAGAAAGCCGTGCCGTCGCGGCTTGGGTTCGATTTTGGGCGGAATGGCGGAGCACCGGCGGAAGTACCGGAGCTGATTTTTCCAGTGAGCCGGCAGGCGGCGGCGGAGGTCGACGTGGAGGGACGCGCGGCGCGTATTCTGCGCGATCTGTATGCGCCGCCGGGGCTGATTGTCAACGACGACATGCAGGTATTGGAGGTTCACGGGCACACGGGTTTCTACCTGGAACCCGCGATGGAGGATACCCGGCCCAACCTGATGAGACTGGCGCGGCCGAGTCTACTGCCTTCCCTGCGTACGCTGGTGGACCAGGCAAGGGAAACGAAGAGGCCCGCGGCGGAGGCGGGGGTGGAAGTCGAGCATCGCGGTGAAGTTCGCAAGACCACTCTGCGGGTGGTGCCGCTGGACGATGCGAGGCAGCACTACCTGGTGCTGTTCGAAGGCCCCGACATGGCGGAGCCGGAGCTTCGCAACCCGGAGTCCACGAGCGTTCGCGGAACGGCGGGGGGCACGGCGGTCGACCTCCAACTGGCGCAGGCGTACCGCGAGATGGCGCAATTGCGCGAATACCTGCGCAAGGCGACGGAGCAGTACGAGGCCGCGACCGAAGAGTTGAAGGCGGCCAACGAAGAAGCGCGATCGGCCAACGAAGAATTGCAAAGCACCAATGAAGAACTGCGAACGGCGAAGGAAGAATTGCAGTCTTCGAATGAAGAACTGACCACGGTCAACGACGAGTTGAAGCACCGAAACGAAGAGTTGAGGCTGTCCAATGACGACCTCACGAATGTCCTGGGAGCGGCGACGATTCCGATTCTGATGGTGGGGATGGACCTCCGGTTGCGGCGCTTCACGCCGGCAGCGGAGCGGCTGCTGCGGCTGGGACCCTCGGACGTGGGGCAGCCGATTGCGAACGTGCAGCACGGCTTCAAATTGCTGGACGTGAATCAGAAACTGCGGCTGGCGATCGAGCACCTGGAGATTCATCACGAGCGTGCGCAGGACCGGCAGGGCCGCTGGTTCGAGGTCTTCGTGCGGCCATTCCGCACGGTGGATAACCGCATCGAAGGCGCGGTGATTTCGTTCATCGATATCGACGATCTGGTGCGTGCTCTGCATACGGCGGAGACGGCGCGGAACTTCGCGGAAGCGATCGTGAACACGGTGCAGCACCCGCTGGTGGTATTGAACGCGGACCTGCGAATCATCCGGGCTACGGAAGCGTTTTACAAGATGTTCCAAGTGGCGCCGGGGGAAACGGAAGGGCAGCTCTTAAGCGACTCGCAGTCGGGACAATGGATGTTCCCGGAATTGATGAACCTGTTGGACGCCGCCCTGGTGCGGGACGTTCCCTTCCGCGATCTGGAAGTGGAGCACGAGTTCCCACACCTGGGGCGGCGAACGCTGCGCCTGAATGCGCGCCGGATCACAGGCCGCGATCATCAGCCGCACCGGCTGCTGCTGGCGATCGAGGACGTGACGGAGCGAAAAGAGACGGCGGAATTGCAGTACCGGCGCCTATTCGAATCGGCGAAAGACGGCATTCTGATTCTGGATGCGGCTTCGGGGCTTGTGATGGACGCCAACCCGTACTTCTCGGAACTGACGCGGTATCAGCGGTCGGAAGTATTGGGAAAGAGGTTCGGCGATCTGGAGCCATTCCTGGAAGCTGAGGAGTCGAGGCGGCTGGTACAGGAGACCAGCCGCGATCGGAGCCCGTCGTACGAATCGGTACGGATTCACGCGCGCGACGGGAAGCATCTGGTGGTGGCGATTATTGCCACCCAATACCAGTTGAAGGACAAGGATTTCATTCAGGTCAACATTCGCGACGTAACGGAGCGGCGGCGAATGGAGGAGCGGCTGCGGCGGACTAATCTGGATTTACAGCAGTTTGCGTTCGCGGCATCGCACGACCTGCAGGAACCGCTGCGGACCGTCGTAGGTTTCTCACAGCTTCTGAAGCATCAGAACGAAGGCAAACTGGGTGCCGATGCGGATAAGCATCTGGACTATATCGTGACGGCAGCCGACCGGATGAGTCAAATGGTGCTTGACCTGCTCGGATTCTCACAAGTAGCGCGTGCGGAGACGAATCCGGTATCGGTGAATGTGGAATCGGTCCTGGCAACGGCGATTCTGAATCTTCAGATGGCGATCAGGGATACCAGGGCCAGGATCACTTTCGACCATCTACCGACAGTGCGGATGGATCCGACGATGCTGCTGCAGCTACTGCAGAATCTGTTGGGGAATTCGATTAAGTACCGGGGCGAGGCGCCGCCGGAGATTCATCTTGCGGTTCGGGAGCAAGGAGAGGAATGGGTGTTTTCGGTGCGCGACAATGGCCTCGGGATCGATCCGAAGTACGGGGAGCATATTTTTACAGTGTTCAAGCGGCTACATGGCAGGGAGTACCCAGGTATGGGGATCGGATTGGCGATCTGCAAAAGGATTGTAGAGCGGCACGGGGGCACAATCTGGGTGGAATCGGAACTGGGGAAGGGCTCGACATTTTATTTCACGGTCCTGAAGCAGCCGCGTCACGGAGATTGACATGACGGGAATGGGAAAGGCGATCAGGGAAGAGCCATTCCGTGTAGTACTCGTCGACGACAACCCCGCCGACGCGGAAATCTTCCGAATTGCGCTTGCCCAGGAAGACGCGAATATTGAGGTCACTCATTTCATCGCGGGGAATGAGATCCTCGACTACTTTGGGGTCGGGGACCGTACGACTTGCGAGTGCAAACATTGCGATCTGGTCCTGTTGGATCTGAATCTGCCGGCGATCAGCGGGTTCGAAATTCTACAGAGAATGCGGAATGAGGCGCGCTTCCAGAGTATGCCGATCGTGATCATGTCCGGCTCGAGCGATCCTGGGGAGATCGCGAGGTGCGCGCGTTTGGGTGCGACGACGTACATTCAGAAGCCGTCGCGGCTAACGGAGATCTTCGCGGTGGGACATCAGATCGTGCAGATGCTGCGCGCGCGCGGGTAAGATCACCCGGCAAATTTGTCGGTGGCGGCGACGAGGGCGCGAGTGTTTGGGGCGTCGAACGCGCTGTGGCCGCAATCGGGAGTGATGATGAGGTCGGCCTCCGGCCATGCGCGATGGAGGGCCCACGCGCTTTCCATGGGGCAGACGACGTCGTAGCGGCCCTGCACGATGACACCGGGAATGTGGCGAATGCGCGAGGCGTCGCGCAGTAGCTGATCGTCGGTTTCGAAGAATCCCTTGTTATAAAAGTAGTGGGCCTCGATGCGCGCGAAGGCGAGCGCGAACTCGTCCTCTTCGTAGTGTCCGGTGAAGGCGGCGTCGGGGAGGAGCTTCGACGTAGCGCCTTCCCAGCCGCTCCAGATCTTGGCGGCGGCGAGGCGAACCGCGGGGTCTACGCTGGTGAGGCGGCGGAAGTAGGCGGAGAGTAGATCGCCGCGCTCGGGCTCCGGGATGTGGGCGAGGTAAGGCTCCCAGGCGTCGGGGTAGAGGACGGACGCGCCGCGCTGATAGAACCAATCGATCTCCTGCTTGCGGAGGAGGAAGATGCCGCGGAGGACGAGTTCGGTAGCGCGATCGGGATGACGCTCGGCGTAGGCGAGGGCGAGCGTGGAGCCCCAGGATCCGCCGAAGACCTGCCAGCGATCGATGGCGAGATGCTCGCGGAGCCTCTCGATATCGGCGACGAGATCCCAGGTGGTGTTGTCTTCGAGCGAGGCGTAGGGAGTGCTCTTGCCGCAGCCGCGCTGATCGAAATTGACGATGCGATATTTGTCGGGATGGAAGAAGCGGCGCTGTTTGGGATCGGAGCCGCCGCCCGGGCCGCCGTGGAGGAAGATGACGGGCTTGCCCGCGGGGTTGCCGCTTTCCTCGTAGTAGAGCTCGTGGACGGGAGAGACGGAGAGGCGTCCGGTGTTGTAGGGCTCGAGGGCAGGGTAGAGCCAGGTAACAGGATCCTTCATCGGGGGCATCGAGGGCAGTATAGCGTGATGAGAGTTGAATCAGGCCGGCAATCCGCATCAACGAAAAGTACCGGCTATTCTGGAAGGACGAAAGATCATGATTCACTTCAGCACTTCGCCTGAATTCTGGATGGGCCTGCAACTGGAATACGATCTGATCGCGCCGCAGGTGAAGACTCGGTGCGTGCAGCTTCGTTGAAGAACACGCCGCCAATCGGAGCCGCGACGGTTACGGAGCGCAAGCGTCGGGATAAACCGGCGTGTAGTCGGGGATGAAAGAGCCCCACAAGAAAGGAGTAGCGA
>JAOAPT010000873.1 GCA_025463045.1 Candidatus Solibacter sp. | reverse complement strand
CGCTGTAGGGCACGTCGGTGGCGTTACCAGAGGTGGATTGCAGTCGCCAGACGAAGCCCGGAGCGGCGTCGGCGAGAGCGTTGATCGGGTCCAGTTGGGCGACGAAATCGGCCATGCGCGGGTCGTCGATGGGATGCAGCATGCGGCCGATGTTGACCTGGGCGAGGTGAAAAGTCATCCGTTCTATTCTACGCGTGAGGCGGTGGACCAGCAGTCGAGAACGGCGGCGATTAGGATGACGGGCAGGTGGCGCGCGCCGTTATCGGAGTGCCGGAAGACGGCCCGAGAACGATGAGCGCAAGAGCATGGCGTACCAAATCGGTTATCGGCAGGATGCGGGATAACGCCTCAATCAAGAGCCGCGACGCGTACGGAGGGGTGGTCTCCGAAGAGGACCAGCCCTCCCTCGCTCGCTAAAGCGCGAGTCACGGTCGCGGCTCGGATTGGCTTTGTTTCGACTACTGGATCGCGATCGGCACGGAATTCGAAACCGTCGTTCCCTGAGTCAGGACGATCGGCGAATTGTTGGCGACGCCGGCGGGCACGGTGAGCGCGACCTGGTAGAGGCCGGCGAAACCGGGAGACGCGATCGCGTAGGCAACCGCCGCCGGCTTCCCGCCGATCGTGGCGGTTACGCTGGCATTCGTCGACGCCGTGGCGGTTGTGGGCACCAGGGTGCCGGTCGCCAGGTTCACCGAGGTTAGCCCGAGGCCCGTGCAGTAGACCAGGATCACGTCGCCGGCCTTGGCCGGGTTGGTGGCGCTGACCAGGCTGAAGTCCACGTTCTTGAGTACCGCGGCCGAGGGCGCGAAGAAGATCGCCGGGGCCGTCGCGGCGACCGTCACCGTGAACGACGTGCCGGAGCCGACAGCGCTCTTGACGACGACCGGTTGCGGGCCGGGCGCCACGTCCACCGGCACCTGCGCGTTGATCTGGGTGGGGGAAACGTAAACGAGAGCGGCACTCTTGCCGCCCACGGTCACGCTGGTTCCGTTGAGCGATTTGGGAAGCACGGCGCCGGCCCAGCCGGAGAGGTCGGTCTTCACTTTCACCAGGTTCGTTCCGAAGATGCTGAAGAGTCCGCCGGGGGCCACGACGGTAGCAGTCTTATCCAGGTTGGCAGCGATGGCCGCCGCCACGGTCGGCGCGGTGGCGACGATCGGCGCCAATTGCGCGCGTGCGCTGCCGCCCGGGTCGAGCGTCGTGTGAATGTTGGCGTAGTGGTTTTCCGGGTTGGTGACGATATCGTTCAACGTGGCCAACGCATTGATGCCGGGCGTGTAGTTGTAGTAGTTGCCGTTGCCCGTGTCGCTCGCGAAGTTCGCGTCGTAGGTGGGCACCATCGGAATCGAGATGGGTCCGTTTACGCCCGCGCCCGCATCGTGAATGTGCAGGCCGGTGAAGCTGGCGGCGCTCGGGAAGCGGTAGTTCACGTCGAAGAAGACCGTGCCGGCGGCGACCGAGCCATCCTCATTGCGGATGGTGCGGACGGTGATCAGCGAGGGCGCGGTGCCCTTCAGGTTGATGTTGCCCACTTCGTTCGCGGAGTCGAGCGTGATCGGGAATACCGTGGTGTCGGTGGTGCGCAGTTGGGCGCGCATAATCCCGCCCGGGTGCAGGTTGGTGTGGACGTTGATGTAGTTGGCCTGCGGATTGAGGAAGAGATTGGCAAAGGTTGCCACTTGCGTCGCGTTGGTGATGTCGATCTCGGTGTAGAAGGGGCCGATGACGCCGGCGCCGGTGGGATCGATCGCAGTGCCGTTCGCAATTCCGGAGTTGATCACCACGGGTCCGTTCGTGCCGGCCGCGCCTGGGTGAATGTGGAATCCGGTGAACGTTGTGGAGTCGCCCAGCCTGTAGGTGCTGGAGAGGAAGGTCTCCGCCGTGGTCAGCGCGCCCGCACTGTTCAGGGTGGCGATGGCGGTGACGACGGCGACTCCGTTAGCAGTCGTGCCGGAACTCGGCACTTCATTATCGGCGCTCATGACGCCGATCAGGACGGTACCGATTGCCGGCTGGAGTTGGCCGCGCATGATGCCGCCGGGAAAATCGGTCGTGTGAATGTTGACGTAATACTGATCGGGCGTGGTGAACAGTCCGCGCAGCGCGGCGACCCCGGCGGTGTCGGTGGCGGCGACCTGTGCCGGACGATGAACGATGTCACCACCGGCTTTCACCGCCAGCGTGTTGGCGCCGCTGAGTCCCGTGTTGATGACGACCGGAGCGTTCACGCCGGCGGGACCGGAGTGAATGTGCAGTCCTGTGGCCGTGACGGCGGCCGGAAAGTTGGTACGGACCAGGAAATCCACGGTGCCTCCGATGATCTGGCCGGAGCTGTCGCGAATCACGTGGGCGACAAGGTCGGCGGCGCCGGTCGGCCCGGTCGGCGTGGCGGGCACTTCATTGGATGGCAGCATGACGGCCCGGAAGTAGCCGATATCGGCGGTCTGGGCTAGCGACGTGGCAGCGAAGATCAAAAGACAGACAGACAGTTTCCGCATGGTTCCCACAGAATACAGCAAGACTGTGCGGGGCAGATCTAATAAGAATCAGATTTTACAAGGGTCTCGGGAATAGAAGACTGACGGCGTAACAACTATAATGGGACATATGTTCTTTCGTCGAGAGCGTCCCGTCGTCCGCAGTTTTCAGGAGAAGGTGAATACCCTAAGATCCGCCGGATTCACAGTTGTGTCCGCGCCCTCGGGCGCGACCCGCGTAATCCGCGGTTGCTACGCCTTGGATCTGCGGGAGGCCGGCGGTGATGTGGTAGTGGAAGACCGCGCCGGTGTTCTGATGGGCGATGAAATCGGCGTGCTGGTGGATGGCGGATATCAGAAGTTCTTCCTCACACCGAGCGGGAAGAAGCGTCCCGCGCTGGCCGACGATCTGAAGGCGCTCCACGATTTCGAGGAAGACGTCAAAGAGTTGCTGGGCTTGAAAAGCCTCTATAACGAATCGCTCGGCACCGTCTCGACTCTTTATCAGTACGATCGCGTCAAAGATCGCGATCGCGGTGTGCCCAAGCGTATTTGGGAGTAGTTCGGCCTACTTCTTGATGCCGCCGGCGGGCGTCTGCGCAGGCGCGGCTGCCGCGGGCGCCTGTTTGCGCAACTGCTCGAAGTACTGCTGAACGTAAGGCTGGAGCGAAACCGGCACTTCGTCACGGCTGATTTCCGCGCCGCCCTGCGTATGCTGCGCGCCCTTCTGGGCGTAAGGCGTGTGCAACTGCTGGCTGGTGGATTGCACCTCGACCGTCGCCTCACCGCTGATCGTCGCGGAACGCTTTCCAAGAATCTCGCTGATCTTGCCCATGGCGGCGAGTTGTTCGGCGTTCTTGATCGCCTTATCGCCATCCTGGCTACCGATCCCGCTGCCGGGCTGCTTGCTTGATTGCTGCGAATCGCTCTTGCCCTGGCCTTTGCCCTGCTGCGCGTTCTCGTTGTTCTTGGCTTCCTGGCCGTCTTCGCCTTCCTGCGCGTCGCCCTGCTGATTGCCGGTCTGCTGCTGGCCGTCTTTATTGTTCTGGCCCTTCTGTCCCTGCTGCGGCTTTCCCTGTTTCGAATTCTGCTCCTGGTTGCCCTGCTGCGGAGCGCCCTGCTGATTCTGCTGCGGCTTCACCTTCGACATCAGGTTCTGGAAGGCGTCTTTCATCTTGCTCATCAAGCTGGAATTTTCGTTGTTGTTGGCGGCATCCTGCTGTTTGCCGTTCTGCTGCTTTTCGCTATTCCCGGACTTGCTGTCGCCTTGCTGCCCGCTCTGGTTTTCGTCACCCGCTTTGCCGCCGTTGGAATCGCTCTGCGATTCCTGATCGTCGGACGCCATCTGGTTATCGCCCTGCTCGGATGACTTCTGGCCAGGAATGGACTTGGCTTCCGTCTTGGCATCGGTTTTGGACTCGGGCTCACCGGCCGTCTGCATTTCCTGGTTCGGATCCTGCTGTCCGGGTCCTTTTTGATCCTGATCGGCAGCTCCGTTGCCTTCATCGGGCGTCTCCGGCGTCTGTTTGGGATTGCGGCGCTGATTGTTGTCCGCCTGGTGAACCGTCTTTCCGCCGGTGAACGACTCGGGCAGGAAGTTGGCGAGGGGCTGCTTCAAATCGAGCTGCCGCGAGAGTCCATAGCGAAGCGCGAAAAGACTGCCCGCGACCAGCAGCAGGGCGGCCATCGCGTACATCGCGCGCGGCATCGTGTACGGCACTGCGGCGCGTACATCGACGGTTTGCGCGATCCGTCCCGCGCTTTCGAACTGGGCGCGGCGAACTTCGTCGGGCGCAGCAGTTTGAGGCGCGACTTCGCTGAAAAAGTGGGCTGTGGACAGGCTGTCCGCGAGGTCCAGCCGGCGATCTATAATTTGTGCGACTGTGTACGGCGCGGGCAGGCGCTTCTTGATGCGGTAAAGCCCGAAGGCGGCCGCCAGCAGCGGAACTGCGACCACGATCTGCCAGTTGAGGATCTGCGTGCCGAGGAGCAACAGCAGAATGAACGCGCCCAGCG
>JAOAPT010000249.1 GCA_025463045.1 Candidatus Solibacter sp. | reverse complement strand
AGGCTGCCGAACTGCGGTCGAAGATCGACGAGCAGGTGCGCAGCGCCGAGTTGGAAATCGCCGACCTCACCGACCGAATGAAGACAGCTGCCGATCCGGCGGAAATGCAGAAGCAGTCGGGCAACGCGCGCGCGCGGCTGGCGGAGATGCGCAAGCAGTTGCAGGAAGTAGAGCGGCACGGCGCGGAGCGGGAAAGATTGCTGGCCACGCGCCAGGCGCATCGCGATCAATTGGATGCGGAGCGGAAGGCGGGGCAGGGTTCGCTGGCGGCGATCGAGGCGCGGCTTCGGGATGCGCGCGGCGAGACTGGCTTCCGCGGCGAGCGGTTGAAGATCATCGATCCGGGGATTGTGCCGGAGCGTCCGTCGTCGCCGAATCTGCCGTTGAACCTGGCGGCGGCGCTGCTCGCCGGGCTCGTGCTGCCTGTATTGTGGTTGACGCTGGCGATGAGTTTTCAGGATCGGCGCGCTGGGTTGAGTGCCGCGTCACGGTCGCGGCGCGCCAGTTAAGACTGCCGTATGAACTCTGCGGTGGAGCGGCGAAGCGGGTGGGGAGCGGCGCTGCTTGGAGTGTGGGCGGCGGCGATCGCGGTGGCGCCGAGTGTCGCGATGAAAGCGGTCCTGGCCGCGCCCGCGGCGCTCGCGTGCGTGCTGTGGTGGGTGCTGCAGAGTCCGGCGCGGTGGCTCGCGCTTTTCTTCGGCGCGGCCCTGCTGCTGCCTCCCCTGCCGATTCCCTTGGGCGATTCCGGCCCGCATGCGGCGATGCTGGTGGCGGCGCTCGGGCTGTTGGCCGGGGTTTTGTGGCTTGCGGAATGGCGAATCGTGCCGACCGGAGTCAACGCGGCCTTCGTGAGTCTGTTCGGCGTTCTGCTGGCGAGTGTGGCGGCCGCCGCGGTATATTCGGGCGGTCCGGCGGCGGCGGGAAGCGCAGCGCGCGTGCTGCTCTTCGGCATCTCGGTGTACATCTTCTTCTACGGCGCGTACGGGCCGGGCCGGCAGGCCAACGCGATGCGTAGTGCGCGGCTGCTTTTCGCGGCGGGAGCGGTGGCGGCGCTGTTTGCGTGTGTGGACTTCTACTATCAGTTTCCAGCGCCCGCGGGATACGGTCCGCAGTTCGTATGGCTCGATTCCGGCGTCTATCGCCGCGCGCAGGGACTCTTCTACGAGGCGAGCACGCTGGGCAACTTCTGCGCGTTTTTCCTGGTGATGATCGCGGTGGCGCTGACGCGTCCGCGCGAGCAATCGCCGGTTTCGCGGAAGGCGCTGGCGGCGGGCGGTGTGCTGTTCTTCGCGGCGCTAGTGCTGTCTTACTCGCGTGCGTCGTTGATCAATGTCGGGGTGTCGCTCGCGGTGCTGATGTGGTGCAACCGGCGGCGGGTGCGGTTCGGAAGAATCGCAATACTCGCGGCCGTGGGAGCGCTGCTCACGTGGTGGATCTTCCCGACGTTCGCACAGACATATTGGATGCGGCTCTCGTTCTCCGCGGAATATCTGTTCACGCGCACGGAAGGCGTGCTGTCGGGACGTGTGGCAAGTTGGCAGACGCTGGCCGGCTGGGTGGCGTCGAATCCGTGGCAAGCGATGTTCGGGATCGGTTACAAGACACTACCGTACACGAATTATCTGGGGAATCCGGTAGTGGCGGACAACATGTATTTGAGTCTGCTGGTGGAAACCGGAATCGCGGGCGTGGCGGCGCTGGTGTGGCTGAACGTGGCGATTCTGCGAGCAGCGGCGCGACGCGCGCGCGGGTCGTTCTTCGCCATGTGGATCCTGTGCTTCTGGGCGGGCCAAACGGTGCAACTTGCGTCGGGCGACCTGCTGACTTACTGGCGCGTGCTGCCCGTGTATTTTTGGATTCTGGCGCTGGCCCTGCGCGTATGAACGTGCTGGTGCTCGACCAGTTTAGCGATCCGGGTGGGGCGCAACAGGTCTTATTGGAATTGCTGCCCGCGATGCGCGACGCGGGATGGCGCGTGCTCGTGGGATTGCCCGGCGACGGCGCACTCTTCGCGCGAATCCGGCAACTCGGATTTGAGGCGGAGCGCATCGATTGCGGACCCTACACGTCGGGGCGGAAATCGGCGGCGGATCTCGCGCGCTTCGCGGCAGGCACACCGCGACTGGCGATGCAGATCAGGCATCTGGCGAAGCGGAGCGATGCGGGGATCGTGTACGTGAACGGCCCGCGCTTGCTGCCGGCGGCGGCGATGGCCGGAGCCGGCCGTCCGGTCTTGTTCCACGCGCACAGCTATCTCGGGCCGGGGGCGGTGCGGCGAATGGCGGGCGCGGCGTTGCGGCGGATGAATGCGTCGGTCGTGGCGCAGTGCGAATTTGTGGCATCGCCGTGGCGAGAATTCGCGCGAGTGTCGGTAATCTACAACGGCGTCAACGGCCCTGCGAGCGCACCAACGCGTTCCCAAGGCGGCCCGCCGCTCGTAGGATGCATCGGGCGGATCGCGCCGGAGAAGGGGCAACGCGAGTTTGTCGCAGCGGCGCGGCGGATTCACGCCGCCATGCCCGAGTGCCGCTTCGCGATCTATGGCGCGCCGCTGTTTGGGGAGCGCGCCGGCGCGGAATACGCCGCGCAAGTGCGTGCGGACGCGGAAGGGTTGCCCGTGGAGTTCGCGGGGTGGGTGGATGATATCGCGGCGTGCATGGCGCGACTCGATCTGCTGCTGGTGCCATCGTGCGGTATCGAGGCGACGACGCGGGTGATCCTCGAGGCGTTCGCCTGGGGCGTTCCGGTGCTCGCCTTTACGTCAGGCGGAATTCCGGAAGTGGTGGAGGATGGAGTCAACGGGCGTCTGGCGAAGGACAGCGAAACGATGGCCGACTACGCGATCGGGTTACTGCGCGGCGATCGCGGCGCGGCGATCGCTAAGGCGGCGCGTGAAAGTTGGGAACGGCGCTTTACGCTGGCGCGCTTTCGCACCGAGATGTTGAAGGCGATCAGCGGTGCGTGACGCGCCACCAACGGATGGCGCTCGCGAAAGTTGCCCCGAAGGACACGATGTGGTGGCGGAGGCGCGCCAGGAACCACGACACGTAAACGGCTTGGCGACTCGCGGTGGCGGTCGCGCGCGCGGGAGGCGGAAGAGTGGTGGGAAGCAGGCGGCGGCGTGCGATTTGTAGCTTGTCTCGATTGGACTCGAGCAGGCTCAGGTGCAGCCAGAGGTCGTCTTTGTTGGGGTGGAAGCGCTGCACGGCGGGGGCGGTGGCAAACGCCGTAAACCAGGCGTGAGTGGCGGCGGGCAGGAGCGCGGCTTGCTCGCGGACCGCGGCCGCGAGACGGCAGCCGAACCACGATTCGGCGAGCAGGAAGCTGACGGTCTGGAGGCGGCGCAAGCTTTCGGAGTGCAGAGTTCGCCATGTACTCCAAAACGTGTCGTCCTCAGAATGTTTGTGGAGGAAGCTGGCGATTTCGTACACGTGGAAGGCGCGCGTATCGCCGTGGAGCACGTGCTTCAGCAGATGGAGCGCCGCGTAGGCGACGGCGTCCTGCGGCGCGAGTACGGGCAACTCGAGTCCGGCGATCGCGCGGCGGATGCGGCGGGTCCAGAACTCGTCGACGCCCCCGGCGGGCAGGCGCTCAAGGCTCGGATTCCAGAATTGAAAATGAAGTTCGACGGCGAGCGGCATGTCGGGGTCGAAGAAGTCGCCGCGCCACTTCCAACCGGAGGGACGCATCAGGGCGGGGAGGTGGTCGGTGGGGAGGGCCTCAAGTCCGGCGATGGGAAAATAGCCCGCCGCGAGCAGGGCCTCGTGCGCGGCGCCGACCGTTTCGCGCGGGCAGTAGAGATCGATGTCGGATTGCGCACGGTCTTCGGGGCGGATGCCGAAAAGGTCGCATTGCGTGATGCCTTTGAGCGCGACGAAGTCTACCGGGAGACGGGCGAACTCGCGGTAGGTATCCTCGAGCGTCCGCAGGCGGAGCAGGTTGTTGGCTGCGTCCCGGGCCGTAGCTTCGGGCAGGACGTCGCGGACCAGGAGAGCGATGCCGGCGTGGTGGCAAAAGTCGAGCGCGGCGAGGCGGTCCCGGTCAGTGAGACGGGCGAGTGTTTCGGGACGCGGTTCGGCGAAGTGCAAGGCGGCAAGCGCGGCGGCGGCGCCGGCGGGCAGGCCCGGACAGTTCAGCCATGGGTTCGGCAATTCCGCATCGTACCGCACTGCTGCTAGATTGGGGAGACGAATGAGCGACCAGCAGGACCCGATGACGCCGGCGCGGCCGGAAGCAGCGCGGTTCGACGAGCAGCAGAACGCGTGGGTGTTGACCCGGTATCGCGATGTATGGGCAGCGCTGCGCGAGCCGTGCCTGTGGCCGGTAAACGGGAAGCGTGAGATTCAGCCCGATTCGCGCGAGGCCGACGGCCGATTGCCGCAGCGCGGGCCGATGCTGGAAGCGATCGCGGGGGCGCGGATCGCCGAATGGCAACCGCGCGTCGAGGAGATCACGCGGGACGCAATCTCGGCACTACCCGTGGGCCGCGCCGTGGATTTGCTGAGTGAGTTCACGCTGCCTTGGGGGCTGTCGCTCGCGATGCTGGTGTCCGGCGCGGATACGCGGGATCGCAACCGCTTGTCGGAATTAGGCACGCGAGTGTTCGCGGCCACCGGAGCGGAGAAAAAAGATGCCGCGCTGAAGGCCGATGCAGCGGCGGCCACCGCGGAACTTGAGCGGCGGTTTGAAGGCGGACCGATCCCGATGGGCGAGCCGGCGTTCGTGGCGCTATCCCAGACGCTGCCTCGACTGCTGGCGAATGCCTGGCTGGCCCTGGTGCGGAATCCGGCGGAGTTCGCGAAATTGCGTGCGGAACCGGGGCTATTGCCAGGAGCGGTGGACGAATTGCTGCGCTACGCGGGAATTGTGCGGCGGGTGTACCGGCGCGCGGCGGCGGATGTCGACTTGGGCACGGTGCGGATCGCCCAGGGCGAACTGGCGACGCTGATGCTTGCCTCCGCGAATCGCGATCCTGAGGCGTTTTCCGACCCTGATCGCCTGGATGTGACGCGCAGCGCGTCCCACCACGTGGCACTGGGTACCGGGCGCAATTCGTGCGTGGGGGCGATGCTGATCCGCATGGCGACGTCAGTGGCGACGGGCGCACTGACGGCGCGGTTCGCCGGTGTGGATTTCGAAGGCGTGGGCGAGTGGCGCACGGGATCGGGCTTCTACTTTCCAGGGTCCGTTATCGTCCACCTGCGGTAATTTGGAAACACTTTTGACATAGTTTTTACAATCTGGGTACCAATGGGCGGGAATGGCGGCATGATGCTAATAACATGGGCGGCAAATCTCAGCGCAAGAAGGTAGTGTTTTTCTTCCCCGCATTCTCCAGCCAGGAAGCGACGGCTCCGTTGGGAATTCTTGCCGTATCGACGCCACTGCTGCAGGCCGGATATGAGGTCAAGATCATCGATTCAACGATCACACCGCATTTCCAGCGGAGGGTGATCGAAGAACTGGCGGATGCCATTTGCCTCGCCGTCTCGCTGGTGACCGGACCGATGATTCGCGAAACGGTGCAGATTGCGCGCGAGGTGAAACGGCTGTATCCGAACATGCCGATCGTGCTCGGCGGCTGGCATCCTTCGCTCCTGCCCGATCAGACGCTGGCGGCGGAATACATCGACGCGGTGGTCGTGGGTCAGGGCGAGGAAGCGCTGCTCGACGTAGTGCGTCGGTTGGAAGCGCGGGAGTCGCTCGAAGGCATTGCTGGAGTCGGGTACAAGGAAGACGGGCGGATTCGCTTCAATGCGACGCGCGCGTTGCGACCGCTGCGCGAAATGCCGCCGAAGGCATATCACCTGGCGGATTTCGACGCGTACGAGCGGGTCTGCGGACGCCGGTGGGCAATGTACACGTCGAGCCTCGCGTGCCCGTACAACTGCGGGTACTGCACGAACGATGGCGTGTACGGGCGGAAGTGGAATGCGCTCGATCCGGATCAGGTGGTGGCGGAGACGACGGATCTGGTGAGCCGCTACCACCTGGAATTGCTCTGGATTGTGGACGATAATTTTCTGGTGGACAGGGATCGCGCCGTGGCGATTGCCGAAGGGCTGGTGCGGCGCGGCGTGAAGTTCGATTGGAGCATCCAAGCGTCGACGAATCTGGTGATCCGCCTGACGGTGGAGGAACTGAAACTGCTGCGGCGCGCGGGCTTGACGCAGATGTCGCAGGGCGCGGACACTGGCTCGGAAAAAATGATGCACGTGATGGGCAAGGATTTTCAGAATCTCGATGCCATCTACGGGGCGGCGGACAAGCTGACGCAGGCCGGCATTCGTCCGAGCTTCAACCTGATCTTCGGATATCCGGGGGAAGGGGAGAAGGAGCGGCGCGAATCGGTAGCGCTGATGATGAACATCTGCCGTCGCTATCCGGGCGCGGAGTTCTGGACGAATATCTTCACACCGTACCCAGGCTCGCCGATCATGAAGCGCGCGTTCGAGTTGGGAATCGAAGTGCCGAAGACGCTCGAAGGCTGGGCGGATTTCTTCCCGCGCTATACGGTTCTGCCGTGGCTGAAGGGCCGGGAGCACGAGCGTCTGCAGAATATGCGGGAGTACATGCGCGTGGCGTTCCACCGCGTGCCGATCGGGAAATATCGTACTCCGGCGTTGAGCAGGGCGCTGTTCGAATTGATCAGCGTGCCGGCGCGGTGGCGGCTCGATCATCACGTCTACTCGTTCCCGGTGGATTTGTGGGCGCGCAAGACGGTGCAGAAGATGTTGACGCCTCCCAAGCCGAAGGTGGACGCGCATCAACTGTCCGCCGAGCCGGTCACCTGTTAAGGGGATTCCCATGGCAGATGTGCTGCTCACCCATTCGAATCACCTGCTGAACGATCGCAAGCAGGCCCGCAAGATGCAGCCGTACGCTCCGCTGCAAACCCTGTTGGCGGCGGCATGCCTGCGTCGGGCGGGGTACGATGTCGCGCTGTTTGACCCGGCGCTCACCGCACCGGAGGCGGGATTCGCGGAGGCGCTGGAACGTCACAAGCCGCGGCTGGTGGCGGTCTGCGAAGACAATTTCAATTTCCTGACGAAGATGTGCCTGCTGCGCAATCGCGAACTGGCGGGATGGATGGCGCGCACCGCGCGCGATGCGGGCGTCCCCGCGATCGTTAACGGATCGGACGCGTCGGACCGCGCGAGCGAGTACCTGGATGCGGGCTTCCGCTATGTACTGGAAGGCGAGGTGGAGGAATCGATCGTAGATGTCGCGCGGCTGCTGCTGGATGGCGGCGGCTCCCCTGCGCACGCGCTCCGCGGCGTGGCGTTTCGGGACGAACACACGGGAGAGATCCGGCAAACACCGCGGCGCGCGCCGATCACGGATTTGGACGCGCTGCCGATGCCGGCGTGGGATCTGGTTGAGGCGGCGCCGTATCGCGAGGCGTGGACGTCGGCGCATGGGCAATTTTCGATGAACATGGTTTCGAGCCGCGGCTGTCCGTACCGCTGCAACTGGTGCGCCAAGCCAATCTGGGGAGATAGCTATCATTGCCGTCGGGCGCGCCTCGTCGCCGAAGAAATGCTGGAGTTGAAAACGCGCTTCCAGCCGGATCACCTCTGGTTCGCCGACGACATCTTCGCGCTGTCGCAGCAGTGGACGCTGGAGTTCGCAGACTGCGTGGAAGCAATGGGCGCGCAGATCCCGTTCAAGATGCAATCGCGCTGCGACCTGATGACACGGCCGACCGTCGGCGCGCTGCGGCGGGCGGGCTGCAGTGAAGTGTGGATGGGTGTGGAATCGGGCGCCCAGGAAGTGCTCGACGCGATGGACAAGGGCACGCGCCTCTGGCAAGTGTACGAGGCGCGCGAGAATCTCTGCCGCCACGGGATCCGCGCCTGCTACTTCCTGCAATTCGGATACCCCGGCGAGACGTGGGAGGAGATCGAGAAGACGATCGCGCTGGTTCGCGAGACACGGCCGGACGATATCGGAGTCTCGGTATCGTATCCGCTGCCGGGGACGGCGTTCCACCGGATGGTCTCGAGCCAGTTGGGGCCGAAGGAGAATTGGGCGGATAGCGACGATCTGGATATGATGTTCCAGGGCGCGTTCACGACCGATTTCTACCGCGCGCTGGCCGATGCATTGCACATCGAAGTGCGGGAGGGACGCGACGCGGCGGATCCGGCGTGGGCCAAGGTGTTCGCGCTCAAAGAAACCTGCGCGCGGACATTACCAATATGGATCTCCTGCTAACCCACGGATATTTTCTTCACGAAGATCCGAAGGAAGCGGCGGTGATGAAGCCATATGCGCCGCTCGGGCTGCTGTACCTTTCGTCGTATTTGCGCGGCAAGGGGTTCGCAGTAGAGACGTACGATTCGACATTCGGATCGCGCGAGGAGTTGTTCCGCATTCTGGAAACGGAGTCCCCTGCGACGCTTGGAGTTTACGCGAACCTGATGACGCGCGGCAACGCGCTGGCGATTGTGGGGCTGGCGAAGGCATGCGGATGGCGCGTGGTAATGGGCGGCCCCGAACCCTCGAACTATGCGGAGCGTTATCTTGCGGCGGGCGCTGACATCGTCGTTTCGGGCGAAGGCGAACTCGCGATGGAAATGATCCTGCGCGACGTTCCGCTGTCGGAAATCCCGGGTCTGGTGTTTCGCGGAGATGACGGAAGCCTCGTGAATACGGGTACGGCGCGCTTGTTGAGCGACTTGGATGCGTCGCCCTGGCCGGATCGCGAGCGGATCGATATCGCCCGGTATCTGCGGGTGTGGCGCGAGCATCACGGCGCGGGGTCGGTATCGGTGATCACGGCGCGCGGGTGTCCGTACCACTGCCGCTGGTGCAGCCACTCAACGTTCGGCAAGTCGCACCGGCGGCGGAGTGCGCGCGCGGTCGTCGATGAAGTTCAGTGGATCCTCGAGCGCTACCGGCCCGAGCAGTTGTGGTTCGCCGACGACGTTTTCACGATCCATCACGGATGGCTGGATGAGTATGCGGGTGAAATGCGGCGGCGCGGATTGCGTGTGCCATTCGAGTGCATCACCCGCGCCGACCGGTTGAACCCGCGGGTGGCCGCGCAACTCGCGGAGTTGGGCTGCGATCGGGTGTGGATCGGCTCGGAGAGCGGGTCGCAGCGGCTGCTGGATGCGATGGAGCGCGGTGTGACGATTGCGCAGGTGCGGGAGGGCGTCGCACAGCTTAAGCAGAACGGGATTCGTACCGGAATGTTTTTCATGTGGGGCTACGAGGGCGAGGAGATGGTGGACATCGAGGCCACCTACGAGCACGTGAAGGCGTGCCGTCCCGACGTGTTCTTCACGACGGTCTCATATCCGATCAAAGGCACGCCATACCACGAAGAAGTCTCGTCGAAACTCGTGCAGTTGGGGGAATGGCAGGGCACCACGGATCGCGACGTGAAGATTCGCGGACGTCACTCGCGGCGGTTTTATCAACTCGCGGATCAACTGCTGCGCAGCGAGACGGCGGAAGATGCGGCGGTGGTGCGGGAACAGATGGCTGCGGTGTACAGCGAGGTGGAGGCGTGAGTTCCATGGCGCTCTTCGACCGGCTGGCGGCGCGATACGACGAGGCGTGGACGAACACGGCCGTGGGGCGTGCGCAACGCGATCAGGTTTGGCGCGAGGTGGACGGCCTGTTTCGCGCGGGCGAGCGGATTCTGGATATCGGCTGCGGTACGGGCGAGGACGCGGCGCACTTCGCGGCGCGTGGCGTGGACGTGTACGGGATCGACGCATCGCCCGCGATGATCGAGTTGGCGCGCGGGCGCGGTGGATTTCGCGCTGAGGTGTGCCGCGCGGAAGAAGTCGGGCGAATCGGCGGGACGTTCGATGGCGCGATCTCGAACTTCGGCGCGCTGAATTGCGTGGAGGATCTGGCGCGATTTGCGGGCGATCTGGCTGAACTGGTGCGTCCGGGCGGGTGCGTCGCGATCTGCCTGCTCGGGCGATTCTGCGCGTGGGAGAGCTTGTACTACGGCGCGTGCCTGCAGTGGGGAAAGGCGACGCGGCGATGGCGCGGGCGGGCTGCGGCAGAGGGTCTGACGGTCCGCTATCCCACGACGCGAGAGGTACGGCAGGCGTTCGCACGCGGGTTCGAACTGCAGCGATGGATCGGTATCGGAGCGTTTGTGCCGCCATCGTATGTAAAGCTCCCGGTGGGGTGGCTGGCGGCTTGGGATGAGGCGCTCGCGTACTTGCCGGTTGTGCGCGCTGCGGCGGACCACCGCCTGTTCCTCTTCGTGAGGAAGTCATGTTAGCCGCGACGCGCCAACGGTTTCTGGACGATTACGTGAAGATTCGCCACGCCGAAGGGCGCGGCTCGCAGGATGCCGCGTACTATCTGGCATTGCCGTTCCGCGATGTTACGGGAAAGCTGCAGGAGCAGTGGACGATCCGCGCGAAGAGCTTTCGCTATCTGGAGAAGCGCGTGCTGCCGGAGATCGAGAAAGGGCGTCGCGGCCCGCTGCGGATTGCGGATCTCGGGGCGGGGAATTGCTGGCTGTCGTATCGCTTGGCTCTGCATGGGCACCGCCCGATCGCCATCGACATCCTTGGCGATCCGCTGGACGGGCTCGCGGCGGGGCGTCACTATCAGGAGCACGCTAGCTTTCCACGTCTGAATGCGGAATTCGACGAGTTGCCGCTCGCGCCCGCCAGCTTGGATCTGGCGATCTACAACGCGTCGATTCATTACTCGACGGACTATCGCCGGACGCTCGGTGAGATTCGCCGCTGTCTCCGTCCCGGCGGTTGGTTTGTGATCGTCGATTCGCCCGTCTACCAGCGGCGGGAGCATGGGGAGATGATGGTGCGGGAACGTCACCAGCAGTTTCAAAAGACGTACGGTTTCGCCTCCGATACGCTGCGCAGCATCGAGTACTTCGACACGGAGATGCTGGCGGAGTTGGGCCGCGATTTGGGAATTGTGTGGAAGGTCCACCGGCCGTGGTACGGCTGGCAATGGGCGATGCGGCCGTGGAAGGCGCGCTGGAAGGGCAAGCGTCCGCCGAGCAATTTCTGGATTCTGGCGGGGAGGTTCACTGCATGATTGTTCTATTTCATCCGCGCAGTACCAAACCGAAGAATCGCCGCCTGCCGCTCTCGGTGCTCTATCTCGGCGCGGTGCTCGAGGGCCGTGAAGACTACGAAATCGTGGATGGCAACGTCGATCCCGATCCGTGGTCGACGATCGACGCGCTGATGAGGGAACATCGTGTGGAAATGCTGGGCGTCTCCGTGATGCCCGGCCCGCAGTTGCGGCAGGCGGTGGAGGTGTGCCGCTCGGTGCGCGAAAAGCATCCGCGCGTGCCGATCGTGTGGGGCGGGTACTTCGCATCGCTCTACACGGAAGCCTCGCTGAATGCGAGGTACGTGGATTTCGTGGTCAAGGGGCAGGGCGAGGACACGCTGCTCGAACTGATCGAGGCGATCCGCGGGGCGCATGATTATTCACGAATTCGCGGACTCTCCTTCAAAGATCAGTTCGGTCTGCACGTGCACACCGCGGAGCGCGCGCTGAAGGCGCCGGACGATTTTCCCTGGCCGCCGTACCACCGCATGGACGCGGCGAAGTATATCGCACGCACATTTCTGGGCTCCCGCACTGCAGTCCATCAGGCGAGCATCGGCTGCCCGTTCCGCTGCAACTTTTGCGGCGTGGTGCCGGTATACGACCGGGAGAAGATGGAATCTCCGGCGCGCACGACGCAGATCCTAGAGCATCTGCGGGCGCGGTACGGCGTGAACGCGGTCCAATTCTACGACAACAATTTCTTCCTGCGTGAAGATCACGCTCGCGAACTGGCCGACCGCATCGCGCCGCTGAAAATGCGCTGGTGGTGCGAGGCGCGCGTGGATATCGTGCTCAGCTATTCGGACGATACGCTGCGGAAACTCCGCGCCGCGGGCTGCGTGATGATCTTCTTCGGCGTGGAATCGGGCAACGACGAGGCGCTGCGCGGGATGAAGAAGCAGCTCACTTCCGAACAGACGCTGGAACTGGCGCGCCGCATCCGCGAGTTCGACATCGTGCCCGAGTACTCGATGATCTTCGGGAATCCGGACAACGCCGAGCGCGATCTGGAAGCGAACATCGAGTTCGTGCGCCGCATTAAGAAAGTCAACCCGGCGGTGGAGATCGTGGTGCAGACGTACGTTCCAACGCCGCAACGAAATGGCGCGTGGGGCGATGTCGAGGTGCGGTTCCCCTCGACGCCCGACGAATGGATTTCGGAGCGCTGGTACCCGTACCTGATTCGCACTGACCCGCAGTTGCCATGGCTGCCGGCGCACGTGAAACGCC
>JAOAPT010000868.1 GCA_025463045.1 Candidatus Solibacter sp. | reverse complement strand
CGAAGGTGCCCGAAACCGTGATTCTCGGACAGATTCGCGCGTCGAAAACGAAGTTCGATTTGTCCAACACCGGCATCATTCAACTGGCGAAGGCCGGTGTGTCGCCGGCGGTGATCGAGGCGATGCGCCACCCCGCGAGCGTCCCTGCCCCGGCCCCCGCGACGCCGACTCCCATTGCACCGGTTGCGGCGCCGTCTCCCACGGTATTGGCTCCGGCGACTCCGGCAACTCCCGCGCCCGTCGTACCCGCGCCCGCGGCAACCAGGCATTTGGCATCGGTGATCGGCGGAACGCCCTTCGAGGTCATCCTTATGGAAGAAGTCGCGGCAGACCCGACGCCGGGAACTCCGCTGCATTTCCAGGCTGCCAAGGATGTGGTGGTGGGCGGCTCGGTGGTGATCGCCAAAGGCGCGGCGGTAACCGGGCGCGTGATCGAGCCGAACAAGAAGAACCTGCTGATCGTGAAGCGCGGCGGCAAACCCTCGTTCGCCCTTTCCGACGTGGTGGCGGCCGATGGCTCGAAGCTCAAGGTGAAGGCTTCGCCCGGGCGCACCGGCGATAAGAACGAGCGCAACATCGAGCCTCCGGGACACAAGGGCAAGGATTCGCTAGCGCCCGCCGGCTCTTCGTACCTGGCCTACTTCGACGGCGACCAGACGGTCGCGGTGAAGAAATAGCCCGCTGCGCTGGTAAGATTAATACTTTCACATGGCCAAATCCATTGCTGAATTGCAGGGCATAGCCAGGCGTGTACGCCGTGACATCGTCGAGATGATCACCACCGCCAGGTCGGGGCATCCCGGTGGGTCGCTGTCGGCTGTCGAAATTCTGGTGGAGCTCTACTGCAATCACATGCGGATCGATCCCGCTAACCCCAAATGGGACGATCGCGACCGCTTCATTCTGTCCAAGGGTCATGCAGCGCCTGTGCTCTACAGCGTGATGGCGGAACGCGGCTACGCGGACGCGCCGCAGGAAAAGTTGGGCACGCTGCGCCGGTTCGGGAGCGTCTTCCAGGGGCATCCCGATATGCGTTTCATTCCGAGCCTGGAGGCGTCGACCGGCTCGCTCGGGCAGGGACTCTCGCTGGGACTCGGGATGGCGCTGGGCGCGCGTCTCGACGGCCGCCCCTCGCGCATCTATGTAATGCTGGGCGACGGCGAAATCCAGGAAGGCCAGGTTTGGGAAGCGGCGACGTCCGCGGCATTCCTCAAGGCGGACAAGCTGGTCGCCATCGTGGACTACAACCAGATTCAGCTCGATGGCTTCGTGAAGGACATCATGGACGTCGCACCGCTCGCCGATAAGTGGCGCGCGTTCGGCTGGCACACGCTCGAGATCGATGGCCACGATTTCGCCGCGATCGAAGAGGCGCTGGCGGATGCGGCGGCGACCAAGGGCAAGCCGACCTGCCTGGTGGCGCATACCGTCAAGGACAAGGGCGTGTCTTTCATGGAGAACAATTCCAAGTATCACGGCATGCCGCCGACGCAGGACGAGCGCGCGCTGGCTTTGCAGGAGCTGAACTGACATGCCCGTGAAAACCAGATTCGAACCCAGGCTGGGCGCAGCTACGCGCGAAGCATTCGGCCGCGCGCTGGTGGAACTCGGACGGGAAAACAAGGACATCGTGGTGATCGATGCCGACATTTCGAAATCCACCATGACGACTTACTTCGCCAAGGAATTTCCGGATCGTTTCTTCTCCTGCGGGATCACCGAATCGAACATGATCGGCGTCGGCGCGGGCCTCGCGATGGCAGGCAAGATTCCGTTCGTCTCGAGCTTCAGCGCCTTCGCGGTCGACATCTTCCCGGTGAACAACGGCTTCGAGCAGATGCGCGTGTGCGCGGCGTACGGCCGCTCGAATCTGAAAGTCGTGGGGACGCACAGCGGCATTTCGATCGGCGAAGACGGACCGTCGCAGATGAGCGTGGAAGAGATCGCGCTCGCCTGCTCCCTGACCGGCTTCGTCGTGATGGCGCCGGCCGACGAGACGGCGACGAAAGCGCTGGTGCGCGCGGCGGCGGAGTACGATGGTCCGGTCTTCCTGCGCACCGGCCGTCCGAAGGCGCCCGTGGTCTATGCGCCGGGGCAGCGCTTCGAAATCGGCAAGTCGATCGAAGTCGCGGCGGGCTCGGACGTGACGATCATCGCCAACGGCCTGCTGGTGGCGCAGTCGATGCTCGCGGCCGACGCGCTCGAAGACGAAGGCATCTCGGTCCGCGTGATCGACATGCATACCGTGAAGCCGCTCGATCGCGAGGCGATCGCGCGCGCCGCGGCGGACACTGGCGCCATCGTCGTCGCCGAGGAGCACCTGATCGATGGCGGGCTCGGCGTGCGCGTCGCGCAGGTCGTAGTAGAGACCAACCCCTGCGTGATGGAGTTTGTCGGCATTCACGATCGCTACGCGGAATCCGGCCAGCCCGACGAACTGCTCGAGAAGTATCACCTGTTGTCCACCGACATCGCCGACGCTGCGCGAAAGGCGCTCGCGCGCAAGCGCTAACTTCAAAAGATGCCCGACGCCGACCGACTCGCGGAACTCTTCCTGAACCAGACCCCGGGCTGTCAGTGGATGGTTTCTGCGAAGGGCGTCTTCGAACGCTTTTTCGGCGACCCTACGCCGCTCTTCGGCAGGCCCTCTCCGGAATTGATAGGGCGCAAGCCCGCCGATGTGCTGGAGCCGGACCGGGCAGCGGCGTGGAGCACCCGTTTCTCACGCGCTCTCGAAGGCGAGTCGGTCCTGATCCGCGAACGCCGCGGCAAGGATGCCTGGTACGTGACCGTCTTCCCGGTGCTCGTGGAAGGAGAGGTCCTGCACGCCGGCGGCTCGGCCCGCGAGATCACTCCGTGGACCAATGCCGAGCAGGAATTACGGCACACCGTGCTCGGCGCGTTGAAGACCCAGGAATTCGAGCGCGCGATGCTCTCGAAGTTCCTCCACGATTCCGTGGGACAGAATCTGACCGCGCTCGGCTTGCAGCTCGATCTAATCCGCATGGACCTGGAGACCGTCGCGCCCGATACCTGCCGGCGCGCGATTGAATTGCAGAAGGTGCTGGAAGTAATGATGGAGAGCGTTCGCGAATACAGTTATGAGCTGAACCCCTCCACCGTAGAACGCGCGGGCATTCGTCCGGCGCTCGACCGCCTCGCAGGCCGCATTCGCGCGCGCTATCCCGGCACACTCCGGGTGAACGTCGATCCCTTCCTGAAGATCGATCCCAAGGTCGCGAGCCCCATGTATCAGATTGCGCAGGAGGCTGTAGAAAACGCCGTGCAACATTCTCGTTGCTCCACAATTGAAATCGCGGTAAAGTCCACACGTACTGGTACTGTTGTAGAAGTGCGTGATAATGGACGGGGGTTCGATCCGGCGGACTTAGGTGCCGGAAGGCGCGGGCTGGGGCTCTTGAGCATGGAGCATTATGCGACCCAGGCAGGGCTGGAACTTTCGATTACGAGTACGCGGGAGTTTGGAACTACGGTGCGGGCCGCGACGCCGGAGACCGCCGAGAGATAACCTATGCCATTCGACATTGTACTTGTCGATGATCACAAACTGGTGCGCGATGGAGTGAGGATGATTCTCGAACGGGGATCGGAATTCCAGGTCGTGGGGGAAGCCGAAAATGGCGCCGATGCGGTCCAGCTCTGCAAGAAAGCGCCGCCCGATCTCGTCCTGATGGATATCGGACTGCCCGGCATGAACGGGGTCGAAGCCACTACCGAGCTGCTCCGCCACTGCCCCACTGTCAAGGTGATCATCCTCTCGATGTACGACGATGAGAACTCCGTGGTCAGTGCGATTCGCAGTGGAGCGCGCGCGTTCGTCCTCAAGAAAGCTTCGTCGAACGAACTGCTGGACGCGCTGCGCACCGTCGCGCGCGGCGGCAGCTATCTAAGTTCGCAGGTCTCCGACCGGCTGCTGCAGAGGATCCAGCGCGGCGATCTCGAGACGCACGACCGCAGTCCGCTGGAATCGCTTTCGCCCCGCGAGTTGCAGGTGCTGCGGCTGGTGGCGGAGGGAAAGACTAGTAAGGATATCGCCGTGCTGCTCGACCTGGGTCTGCAGACCGTCCGCAGCTATCGTAAGACGATGATGAAGAAACTCGGCGTCAACAATGTCGCCGGGCTAACGCAGCTTGCGCTCGCCGCAGGCATCACGCACTGGAACAAACCCGATGCAAACACCGTGGGGTGAATTCGCCGTCGCCGACGCGCACGTTCATTTCTTCTCTCGAAAATTCTTTTCCGCGCTCGGTTCGCAGTGCGGCAAAACTGCGGAACAGGTGGTCTCGGCGGCCGCGTGGGATCTGCCCTCCGACGACCCCGTCGAACTCGCGCGCGCCTGGACCGCGGAGCTCGACGCGCACGGCGTCGCGCGCGCCGCGCTGATCGCCAGCGTGCCCGGCGACGAAGCCTCGGTAGAGAGCGCAGTCGCCGCCTTCCCCGATCGCTTCTTCGGCTATTGCATGGTCAATCCGCTGGAGGAGACGGCGCTCGAGCGCGCACAGATCGCGCTGCGCTGCGGGCTGCATGCGGTCTGCCTCTTCCCGGCGATGCATCGCTACGCGCTGCAGGATCCGCGCGCCGAGGCGATCATCCAGGCCGCCGCCGCGTTCCGCGGGCGCGCCGTTTTCGTGCATTGCGGCGTGCTCTCCGTCGGTATCCGCAAGAAGCTCGGGCTGGCCTCGCCCTTCGACATGCGCTTCTCCAATCCGCTCGACCTGCACGGCATCGCGCTGCGTTATCCGCGGCTCAAATTCATCGTGCCGCACTTCGGAGCGGGCATGCTGCGCGAGGCGCTCATGCTGGCCGACCTCTGCCCGAACGTTTACCTCGACACCTCGAGCAGCAATAGCTGGATGCGCTACGATGGCATGGAATTGAAGACCGTCTTCCGCCGTGCGATGGACGTCGTGGGCGCGCAGCGTCTCCTGTTCGGCACCGATTCTTCCTTCTTCCCGCGCGGCTGGAATTACGAGATCTTCGAGGCGCAGACCAGGGCGTTTCTCGATCTCGGCGTCAGCGCAACGGACGCGCGGCTGATCTTGGAAGAGAATCTGGTGCGGATCTTCGAGGACGCCGGCTAAGCGCAACGGACGCTGGCAGGATGCTGCGCCGTCGCCCCGGCAGCAGGAAATCCGACGCGGGATGCCACTCGGTTTCGGATAACGGCTGCACGACTTTCTCTAGAGGAGGCTCCGGCGGCGTCTCGCGAATCTGCACGCTGTCGAAAGCCCAGCATACAATCCCGCCCAACACCCAGTGGAGTGCGCCGATCAGCAGCAGAACTTTTTCCTGCGCCCCGGTCAGATCGCGCCCGAAGATATTCGCCAATGCAATTCCGCCGCAAATGATTCCGACGAAAAACCACCACGCGACCCAACGCCGGACGCGTATGTTGTAATGCATGAACCCTCCTATACTGAATTCTCCCGCCGCAATGCCGCAAAGCGCCGGGATATTTAGTACGGTTCACGCAATTTGACTCGATTTAGCTACGCCTGCGAAAACCCCTCGCAAAACGAGCCGGCTTCGCCACCGAATAGCGCGCCCGTTGAGGAACACACTCCAATCAAGCGACCACCGCTCCCTAACCGTCGCGGCTCTGATTGGGACTCGTTCTCCATCAGCTTTAGCAACCCGGAGGGCCAGGGGACTCCGTTGAGGAACGCACTCCAATCCGAACCGCGACGGTTACAGAGCGGTGGTCACCGGATAGGCGCTCGGCGTTTTCATCGCCTTTGGATGACGCCTGGTTCTTCTTCGCCCCGTCCTACTGCGGTCCGCGCCGCCCGCCGGCCACCGCGACCAGCCGCCCCGGCATATCGGCCAGCGCATAGCCCATCACCGCGAGCGCCGCCATATTCTTGCGGAAATCCTCCGGATCGACCTTATCGAGCGTGTCCGCCTCCGTATGATGCCAGTCGAAATAGTGCGTGCCTGCCGTGCGTTCGCCGAGCCCCGGAACGCCGTCGCGCATCAGCGGACCGATATCGCTGCCGCCGCCCCCGCCCGTGATCTCGCCCGCGCCGATCCGGTCCAGCAGCTTGCCGATCTGCCTGAGCATCTCCATCGACGCCGCGTCCACACCCGCGCTGAAGCCCCGCGGCGTTTCCGCCCCGCCATCCATCTCGATCGCCGCCACGTGATTCTTGATCTTGTCGCCGACAAACTCCCGATACGCCACACCGCCCCGCCCGCCATTCTCTTCGTTCACCCAAAACGCCACGCGAATCGTGCGCTTCGGCTGCAGTCCCAACTTCTTCATCAGCGCCACCGCCTGCAGGCACGCGATGATCGACGCGCCGTCATCCTGCGCGCCCTGCCCGACGTCCCACGAATCGATGTGCCCGCCCATCACGACGACTTCTTCGGGATGCTCGCGCCCCGGAATCTCGCCGATCACGTCACCGCTATCGGCATCCGGCAGCGTCTTCGCGCCCATCTCCAGATGCACCTTCACCGGCACGCCCGCCGCCGCCAGGCTCGCCATCATCATCGCGTCCTCCGGCGATACCGCGGCCGCCGGAATCTTCGGCTGCGCCTCGTCGTAATTCATCTCGCCGGTGTGCGGAATCTGCATCGCCAGTGGAGTCGCCGAGCGCACCAGCGCCGCCACCGCGCCATACGCCGCCGCCCGCGACGCACCCGTCGCCCGGTACACGCGCGTCGATCCGTACCCGCGATACTCCTCGTTGTACAGCACGATCTTGCCCTGAATCTTGTCGCGCCCCAGCTTGCCGAGTTCCTCGAACGTATTCACCGCGACCACCTCCGCCGTGATCCCGCCCGGCGGCGTCCCGATGCTCATCCCGAGCCCCAGCATGTGCAGCGTCTTGTCCGACGGCGCAATCATGCGTGCCGATTCCGCGCCCCGCACCCAGTGCGGCACCTTCGCCGGAATCACGCGCACGTTGCTCAGTCCCGCCGCCTTCATCGTCTCCACGCTCCACGCAATCGCCTTCTCCAAGCCCGGCGACCCGCTCAGGCGATTGCCGATCCGGTAGCAGAGATACGTGAGGCGGCTGTAGCCTTCCTGGTCGGCCAGCGACGCGTCGATCAGTTTGTCGGCTGTCGCGCGATATTGTTCCGTGAGATCGGCGCCGAATGACACGCCGGCGGCGAACAGAAAGGAGAGGGAAAGTGCGGAAAAACGCCTGGTCATTAATGACAGGATCGCATGAATAGGGCGGCCAGGGCAGCCGGACCGCCCCACGTACGCTACTTGCGACGGCGCAGCCCCAGCAGGATCGCGCCGCGTTGGCGGTCAAGCCTGCGATGGCTCCGCTCTGTAACAGCGTCCCCGACTTGCTGAACTGAAACAGAGCCGAAATGCTACACTGCGTCGCCCAAAGAGTGTCATCCGCGGCATCGTAAGCCAGCCCGCCGATTTGGGAAAAGCCGGCATCGAGCGAGCTCAGCAGCGTTCCCGCCAGCGAGTAATTGCTGATCCTGGAGCCGCCATTCCAATTGCTGTTCCACAGCGTATTGGTGCTCGAATCGAACGTGATCCCGAGCGAATCGTAGCCCGTCCCCAGATTGAAAAGTACCACCGGGCTGGTCCAGTCCAGACCGGTCTGAATCACGTCGGAAGAAGTGCCGGCAGTGATCGAGAAATTGTGCCGCGTGTTCGTGGTCGCGTCCCACGGAAGTCCCCCGTCGGGTTTGAATAGGTGGCGCCGCTCGGGGTTCCGCCCAGGGAGTATTGGGCCCCGCCGGTGCCGGAGACCTCCCCCGCTGTGCGGATCGGGTGTCGATAGCGGCTGGTAGGCCATCGACCGTCCAGGAGTTCACCAAAGTCAAGCCCTTGATCTGCTACATCGTAGAGCCGTTGGAAACGTAGTAATTGCTGGTGGGTCCGACGAATGATCCGGCGAAAGCCGCGGTCGCGGAGAGAAGCGGGGCCGCAGAGAGAATGATGCTAAGCGAGTTCTTGATGAGCCTGGAGTCCGTTGCACCCTTGTGGTGGTAAAAGGAAGTAGTTCCGAGCAACGGTTC
>JAOAPT010000855.1 GCA_025463045.1 Candidatus Solibacter sp. | reverse complement strand
AATTGCATCGTCGGAGGAGTCCACGATTGCGCTCAGAAGTAGCGCAGCAGCTTCAACACGTTTGCGGCTGGTAACATCCCGGGTGATGGCCAGGTGAACCGTACTTCCGTCCGAATACCGCATCGGCGCCGCATGGGTTTCCATCTGGCGGTATTGGCCGCCGAGGCTGACGATGTCGAATTCCAATGACGCCCGCTCCCCTTGGCAGACCCTCTCATTGAATTGGCGGAACCTCTCTCGGTCTGGACTTGCAATAAGGTCGTACACGCTCTTGCCGATCACTGCGTCGGCAGACGGCAGAGCAGGAGCGCAGACCATCGACAGGCCTGAGGCGTTCATGTGGAGCAATGTTCCGTCAGGAGCCACGATTTTCACGCACTCGGGGGTCGTTTCAAATATCGTTCTGAATTGGGCTTCACTGTCGCTTTGCGCTTCCTTCCTCGCGGTGATATCCACGAGGACATTGAAGGCTCCAGTGACTCGGCCAGAGGGATCCCGAAGGAGGGTTGGATACGGCGTAAACCAGAACCGGGTGCCGTCGGGGCGCTCCGCAATGCACTCCTGGCCGGGCTCCACGTCCACGCCTTTGAGAGCGAGTGCCATCGGACACTCCTGGTGCGGAAGTGGGCTACCATCTGCATTGAAGAGCTTCCAGGTAACGCACCACAAATCTGTACCGATTTCAGGCAGGCGTCCCGAAAGCTTCTCTGCGGCTCGGTTAAAGTAAATGAGCCTTCCTTCAGCGTCCGTTGCATACAGAGCGAGCGGAAGGGCGTCCAGCATTGCGCGAAAATTCAGGCCCTCCGATGCGTTGCGGAATATGTCAGCTGCAGCGTGGGTGTTCGCCATTATCGCCGATGCGCCAATGCGCTCGCTTGCTCGTTCTCCCGAGCTTGATCTCACGCACGGAGAATGTTGCTCGTCAGGCCAAACATGTTTCGTAGAGTTTTCTCGGACGAAACCCTCACCCAAGTCCTCCTCCATTGCAAACAGCGTTAATTCGCCGATTGTAGCGCGTGGCAGTATAGCAAACCGTTCTGAAACATACGCCAACTTGGCGCGCTTGTTTTCCTACCCGGGTTGTCATGGTTAATGCCAAACGGCCGATTGACCGAATCGAACTGCGGTCGTCCGAGCGTTAATGAATTCGTATTCCCGAGTAGAAATCGTGGCGAGATGGACTGTTCTCGCCAGCTACTTCGTCACTGCGCGAATTCCACACATCCTATTGACAAACGCTGAAATAATCGGATCACACCGGCTGCTTGCCGAATATCCTGACCCCGTTGAGGATGGTCTCCACCGCCACTTCATCTCCCATGGCGGAATTGATCATGAGATGGAAGAGTCGCCGCGCCGGCCACTCCATATCGAAGTATTGCTTGATAAAATCAGCGCGGTCGCGGTCCACCGTCTCGGCGAGTTCGATCGCTTCCCGTTCGCTCTTGCCCGTTTGCTGAAGCCGCCGCACCTTGTCTTCGAACGGAGCGTAGATGAAAATGTGGAAGGCGTCGGGACGATTCTTGAGGTAGTATGCCGATCCGCGGCCTACGATGACGCAGTTGCCCTCCTGCGCGGCCGCCGTTACCACCCGCTCCGCCACCTCCCTGACACGCTCGGTGTCCACCAGTTTCATGCGCGGGGCGTTCAAGCTACCTTCAAAGCTGCCCCGCAGAAAGGCCTTGAACAGGCGGTAGTACAGCGGGTCTTTGCATTCTTCATGCGCTTCCACGGCGCTACGGTCGCACTCCATCAAGCGGGCGATTTCATTGGTCAGCAACTGGTCCCAGAGTTTCCAGCCCAGCCGCTCGGATAACTTCTGAGCGATAATCGCGCCCCCGCTTCCGTATTCGCGCTCGATGGTAACCACTCGTATCATGGAGTATTCCTCAACTCGCGCCCGGCCGTTTAGTGCGCGACGACTGCTCCTCCCGCGTGTGGGTCATTCCTGCGCATCACGAACGAGAGTAGGAACATCACACCCGCTCCGATGGCCAGCACCATGAAAGTATCAATATAGGCCAACGTCTGCGCTTGCGCCTGCATCGATTGATAAATCATCCCATACGCATGCGTCTGCGAATCCGCCGGGCTGACTCCGGATTGGACCAGTTGCCGGCTCAGCCCGCTCACCACGCCGTAAAACGGTGGATCGAAGTTGGTCGCATGGTACGAGAGCACAGATTGATGGAACTGCGCTCGCCGCGCTAACAGCGTAGTCACCATCGACGTGCCCACGCTGCTGCCAATATTGCGCATGAAATTCACCAGGCCGGACACGCTGTTCCCCTTTTCGGGTGGAATTCCGATGTAGCCGGCAAGCGTGATGGGCACGAACAGAAAGCCCATGCCGATGACTTGCGCCACGCGGAGCCAAGTCGCGGATTGGAAACTGATCTGCAGATCCAGTCGCTTCGTAGAGTAGTACATCGCGCAGGCGAGACAAAGCCAGCCGAAACTGATGATGTACTTCGCGGGAAGTTTCGTGGTGAGCTGGCCGACTATCGGCATTTCCATCAGCAGGACAATGCCGGCGCCGGAAAGCACGAGCCCTGCGGATTGCGCCGTGTACCCCATTAACGTCTGCAGGAACTGGGGCATCATTACCAGGCTGCTAAACAGCAGAATGCCCAGCACGAACATCATGAGGTTAGCCGTGGCGAAGTTGAAGATCTTGAAAAGGTGCACATCGATGATGGGGGCCTGCTGACGCCACTCCCATATCACCAGGGAAATCAGGCAGACGGCGGCCACCAGCGCCAGCGTCACGATGAACCGGGAACCGAACCAATCGTCCTCCTGGCCCTTATCGAGCATCACCTGGAGGGCTCCTACGCCCAGAGCCAAGAGAGCGATTCCAATATAGTCCACGCGGATACCTGCTCCACGCAGGCGCGCCAGGTACGGCGGATCTTCCACCAGGCGGTATACCAGGAACACGGTGAGCACGCCTACAGGGAGATTGATGAAGAAGATCCACCGCCAGGTGTAGTTGTCGGTAATCCATCCGCCGAGCGTGGGGCCTATGGTAGGTGCCATCACGGCGGTGATTCCGTACAGCGCAAACGCCAGGCCACGCTGTTGGGGCGGGAATGTATCGGCAAGTATGGCCTGCGCCATCGGCTGAAGTCCGCCACCGCCGGCGCCTTGCATCACACGGAAGAGGATCAGCATCCCCAGGCTCGTCGCTATGCCGCAGAGTAGCGAGCTGAGTGTGAAGGAAACGATGCAAAGGAGGAAAAAGCGCTTGCGGCCGAACACGCTCGCCAACCATCCGCTGATCGGCAGAACAATCGCATTGGACACGAGGTACGACGTAAGTACCCAGGTGCTTTCATCGTTGCTGGCGCCCAGATTGCCGGCCATATGTGGCAATGCGACGTTGGCGATGCTGGTATCGAGCACCTCCATAAAAGCCGCCAGGGCGACAACCACGGCGATCAGCCAAGGGTTGGCCTTCGGTTTCCATGGCCCTCCTTCCGCGACGGTAGCCGGCCTGTCTTCACTCGACATAGACTTTCGGATCGACCGACATGCCGAGACGAAGGTGGTGGTCGTCGTTTTGGCCAGGGTCGATATTGATGCGAACCGGAATGCGTTGCACAACCTTGACGTAATTTCCAGTAGCGTTTTCGGGGGGCAGCAGACTGAATCGGGAACCGCTCGCTCCCCCCACACCTTCGACTTTCCCTGTGTATTCGCGGCCGTACGCGTCCACAGTGAACCGGACCGGCTGGCCGGGTTTCATATTGCGAAGTTGCGTCTCTTTGAAGTTGGCGGTCACCCAAATGTCGTCGAGCGCAGCCACCGCCATCAACTGCTGCCCAGGCGAAATGTTGTGTCCCAGTTCTACCGTCTTCTTGCCCACGAGCCCACTGACCGGTGCCGCGACCGTGCAATAGATCAGGTTGAGCTTCGCCTGCTCGAGCAGCGCGCGCCTTTGAGCCACCTGGGCCTGGGCAGACTTCACCCGGGACTCGGTGGCGGCCACCTGCTGCGGTGCCGTAAGGGCGGCCTCGATGGTGGCATCGGCCTGTGTGATTTTGCTAGTCGCCTGCTCCACGGCGCTCTGCGCGACGCTTACGTTTTGTTCGGCCTCGGCAACCGATGCCTTGCGGGCCTCCACCGTGGCCTGGGCCGCGGCTGCCGCCGAGACCGCCGCATCGTACTGCTGCCTCGAGATCTCGTCTTTTTCAACCAGTGGTTTGTAGCGGGCCACGTCGTCGCTGGCTCTTTTGTAGTTCGCCTGAGCCTCGAGTACCTGCGCTTTGGCGGATTCGACCCGTGCTTGGGCGGCATTCAACTGGCGCTGGGATGCGAGCGCACCCGCGCTGGCATCCACCCGCGTCGACCGCGCCGTGGTCAACTGGCTGGTGGTATTGGTTAACGTGATCGGCACATTCATGCGTGAACTGTCGAGCGCAGCCTCGGCGTCGGCCAAGTCCGCGGCCGCCTTCGCTACTGCGACCTCGTAGTCCCGGGGATCGATCCGAACCAGGACATCCCCGGCTTTCACGTATCGTTCATCCTCCGTCAGAACCTGCGACACGTGACCGCTGATGCGCGCGCTGATAGCATTCAGATGTCCATCGATCTGCGCGTCATCGGTCGACTCATAAGCATTCAGGTGCCGCCACACAAAGTAGCCTCCGGCCAGCAGAAGCAGGATCAACATGGCGATGAGGACGCGAGCCGCCATTCTCCGCCTTTTGCGCTCCACTGGGCGGGGCGATGATGTGAATTCTGTCTTCTCGCTCGGCGGCGCCAGTTCAGACATATTGGCCCCCGTGTGTGTACCGGAGTGGCTCCTCCCGGTACGTATTTCGATTTGATTTGATTCTAGCCGGAGCGCTGCGGCAATGCGAAGAGTTGAGGATAACGATGCGCGAAAAATCACACTTGGACTGCCTGCGGGCAGCGGATGCAGGTGATCGCAGCCACCAACCTGCCCACCGTCAATACCTTTAGGGCCGCCTCCCCGGAAATTGCTTTATTCCCAACATGTGGTCGAAGTGATGTTGCATGTCCGATCGATGACCGGATGCTTACAGCAAGGCTACCCTTGCGAACCAGGAGTTGGGCAGGCGCCGCATATTGTCGACATATCCGCTTCGCAATGCATAGGTGGGACCAGAGCGTCAGTCCGGCCCGGCTGCGAATGGAAGCGGATCGTTTACAGCCCGGCTCAGATCCTGCTTGCATCCGATGTATCGTTCGGTGGAATTGGCTCTATTCCAAGGTGCAAGGAGTTTTATCCCGACACGCTCCGCGCACGTCTTTACCATGGACCAAACCACATTCTGGGTGATGAGTCGCATCGGCTGGCGAGACTGTTCTCGCCAGAGACCGAAAATCCGGAACCTGACGTTCTTCGAAAGGTCCGAGTGGTCACGCCCGCCACTGGGTGCTGTCAACCAACCTTCGTCCCGGCAGTGCTGACGGCCAGTCCGGATGGCGGTTACACGGTCATCTTCGTCCCATCGAACTTGGTGAATGTAAACCCGGAGAACGGCTCGCGATAGGTGAGTTTCTGGTCCTCCAGGACGCTGATGGCGAGCGCCTCCCCCAGTTTCAGCGATTCCTCATAATCGCTTCTCCAATGGACGCCGGCGAAATTGCGCCCGAGGGCAATATTAGATGCCAGCTTGTTGAGTTCCGTCCCGACCGTCAGACTTCCGGCGTCCGGCCCCGTGTAAGGCATGAGCGAAAGACCGTCAGCGGATGGTGCCACCGGATTCGGAATCACATAGCTTTCGTCGAAAACGGCCTTGAGGATGGTCACCGCGGCGCCGGCGACGGTGGCATGTCCCGCCCCGTACGAAGGATGGAGCGGAGCCCCTTCGGGAAATGCCATAGGCAGGAGATACGTGCCGTGCAGCATCTTCACGGCCGCCGCCGCGTGAGAATTCAGAACGTCGCTGTGCAGGGGATAAGCGCGCGTCCCGGAGCGCGTGTTGTGCACCAGTCCGCCATAAGCCTCCGGCCGCAGCCTGCGATGCACCAGCCATTTCTGATACCACACGGCTTTGAGTGCGCTGGTGGCGATTTCGGTGACGGCGGTCGCGATCGCGGGCGCTCCCAACGTTCCGAATCCGATTTGGTTCCGCGACTTCAAATACGGATTGCCCGGATTTAAAGGAACGCCCATTCCGCCGCCTGTTACCTGGTCGCTCGCGTCCGGCGGCTGCAGCATGATGAGCATCGCGTTGAAGTACGCCTGATACAGCACATCAATGTGAACCCATTGCCCCAGGTCGCGCCCGTTCCGAATGTAGCGCCGCACCGGATCAAACGCGTCATTCTGGCTGGGGTGCACGCCATTCTGCGCAATTGACCAGTCGCTATAGCCAGTCAGAAAGTCCCTTCCCGGTTGCACCGTGCGCATGCGCTGCTCGACGTATTGGGCTCCGAATGGCACGGGCTTCAGCAAGAACTGCGAGAGATAAGGTCCACGGACTTCCCCGGCAGTAAAACCGCGGAACAGTGTCGCGGGTGTGACGGCGCCCGCCGCCCTGGGCCCGTGAAATGTGCTGAGCGCGCTCAACTCGGCAGATGCCGCGTGCGCGACCGGACTGCTCGCATAATCCGTGAAGGCAACGTCGCGGGCCAACGCCATCCAATAGAGCTCCACCATCTCGCCCGCTGTCCAGGCGCTTTGCACGCCGGGAGCTGGCGGAATGGCGAGGTGGTGGGAATCGGCGCCCTGCAGGCTGAAACACGCCCCCGCACACGGATTCACCAGCCTCATTTGCAGAGCCGGGTCCGTCGAGCCCATTGGAATCCGTTCCACCTCGCTTAGTTGCGCCCCATTTTCCATCGCCTGCAAGAAGATCGAATAAGCGCTCGAGTCCACTTCGCCCAGAGCGTTGTGTGGGAGCCCTTTCGAAAAATTACCGATCCGGTTGGTGAACGCAACTTCATCGCTGTTGGCGATTTGCGTCACGGCTGCTGCCTGTTTCTCCTGGAGCGCCGCATCCTGCCGGACGTGGAAGGCATCTTCGGCACGCTGGTGTGCCGAACCCTGACCCGATTGCGGTTCCGCCCGCATGGCACCAGGCGCCACGGCCGCCGCATACAAGAGCGCACGTCTGCTGAGTTTGGATCCCATATCACCCTCCTCAACAAGCCCCAAACGGGAGGTTTTCAGATTACCGCAAATGGCCGCCGATTTCTTCTACACCAATCGGCGCGTGGTCCCCCGTTCGATGTTGTTCGAGTGCGCCCCGCGACCAGAGACAACTACCGCGGCCTCACATCCGGACGGCGTTCTTCTCGGTTTGATCTCCCGAGTGATTCCCATGCTCCGTGGCATCTCTATTTAGCGCGGCGTTTCACTGTCGAGAAAATCCCTATATCGGTACTAAAGAAAGTGCGACACCCCTCAAAATTGGACAAAGACTTACTTGAAAAATGACACTAGCGAATCGAGCTCTGGGTGACATACGCAATCGCGGGCTTGCTTGAAACGGTAGAGTGATACGATCATGGCAGAATGTCTCAACGCCCGCCAGATCGACTCGGCGCGCTCAGGATCGACTACCAAGCCACGTTGATCGAATTTTTGCGCGTGGACCTGGATCTCGCGTTCACATTTCTTGAAACGGCCAAAACAGAATCCGAAAGCGATCCAGAGCACTGCAAGTCCGCAGTCGCGTAGGCTCAAGCGGAGCTAGAGACTATCCGAAAGTTTCAGGGGCGTATCGAAGACCGTGATGAATGGTCGAAGATCAACAGCCGCGCGGATCAGCTTGAGGCTGCCCTATGCTACTAGGGCGTGCGGGGGGGAGGACGAGAATAGGTACATGGGATCATCGATATCGTTTTTGAAGGACCGCCAGATCATGGACCGGGAAGGTTCGTAGAGGTTGACGATTTCTCGCGGCAGAAGCGTGGAGTGTGGGGAAT
>JAOAPT010000847.1 GCA_025463045.1 Candidatus Solibacter sp. | reverse complement strand
GCGAGAGCGATTAACATCTTTCGCCTTTTGCTTATCGGCGTTGATCGGCGTCTAAAGATTTTTCCGGAAAAATGTCACCCGTCGATAAACGCCGATCAACGCCAATAAACCAAACCCCCAAAAAACTACTTCCTCACCTCCGCCTCGATCGCCTCCAACTCCCTACCCGCCTCACTCCACTTCCCCTGCGCCGCCAACTCCCGATATCTCCGCAAATGCTCCCGCACACTCTGCAGCCTCGCATCCCCAGTCGGAGCCGCCGCCGTCGACGTCGTCGTCTTCGGACCCGACCCCGGAGACGTCGCCTCCTTCACCAACTCCTGCGCTCCCGCCGACAACTGCGCCAGCGCCTGATCATACGTATCCGCATAAATCAGCCGATTCCCCACCGCCAGCACGACCTTCTTCAACTGCGGCATCCTGGCCTCCGTCGCCTGGATATAGATTGGATCCACATACAGGAACGTATTCCCCACCGGCAGCACCAAAATCTGTCCCCGCAGCACCTGCGACCCCTGCTGATTCCACAACGTCAGGTCTTTCGATATCGTCTGATCCTGATTGATCCGCGCCCCAATCTGCATCGGTCCGAAAATCAGCTCCTGCTTCGACAACTGCAGCACCACCATCTCCCCCAACGACTCCCCGTCGCACCGCGCCACCATTAGTCCGATCAAATTGTCCTTACTCCGCGGCGTAAACGGAATCAGCAGCAGGAACTCCGGCTTCTCCTGCCCCGGCAGCGTCGCCACCACATACGTCGGCGTCACGGGCTCCGCCCCGCCACCCTGCGCCGTCGTATGCCGCGCCAGATCCCACAAATCTTCCTTGTTATAGAACTGCTGCGGATCCAGCATGTGATACGTCCGATAGATCTCCGCCTGCACCCGGAACAACGTCTCCGGATACCGCGCATGACGCCGCAAGTCCGCCGGCATCTTGGCCGGCGACTCGAACAACTCCGGGAACAGCCGCTGGTACGCCGCGATAATCGGATCGTCCGGCGCGAACACATACATGTGCGTCTCGCCGTCGTACGCATCCACCGTCGCCTTCACCGCATTGCGAATATAATTCACGCGCCCGATATCCGGCACATCCACGCTCCGCGAGTACGGATGCGCCTCGCTCGTCGTGTACCCGTCCACCATCCACACCAGCCGGCCCGCGTCCGTGATCACCAGGTACGGATCCTTGTCCCACTCCAGGAATCCCGCCAGTTCGTGCAGCCGGTCCTCGACCTTCCGGTGAATCATCATTCTGCTATTCGTCTTCAAATATCCCGTCAGCAGAATATTCGGCTCGCCCTCGCGAATCGCCGCCGCCAGCCGCATCGCGAAACCCGATACCGGGAACCCGCCCTTGCCCTCATATCGCGAACTCACATTCTGTTCGCCGCTCGGATAGTTGAACTCCTCCCGCGTCGTATCCACGAACACCGGCTCGTGCGACACCTCGCCGTAGTAAATCTCCGGCCGCGTCAGTTTCAGCGATTTCGACTTCACCTCCGGCGGCGCATTCTCGATCAGCAGCTCCGGCAGCCCGTCCGGCGTAATCCGGCTCACCGGCGCCAGCACCACTCCATACCCGTGCGTATAAATGAACGCCGGATTGATCCAGTTCGCCCGCGCCGCCGGCAGTTGCCGCAAATCCAACTCGCGCGGCGTCAGCAGCACCTGCCGGTACTGCCCGTCGATCGTGTACCGGTCCACGTCCGTGTCCGCGAACACGTAGTACGGCCGCAGCGCCTGAATCTGCGTCACCGTATCGTGGAACGCCCGCGTGTCCCACAACCGTACGTTGTCCAGCAGAGGCTTGTGCGCCTCCACGTCGATCGGCCCGTCGGGACGCGCCTTGAACTCCACTTCCTTCACCCGCTGCTCGATCCCGTACGCGCTCCGCGTCGCATGGATGTGGCTGTCGATATACGGCCGTTGCAGCGAGATTTCGTTAGGCCGCACATACAGCGCGCTCACAATCCTCGGCGCCGCGAAGTTCACCACCAGCGAGAGCGCCATCAACCCCGCCAGGAACCACCGCCCCATCGCCACGAAGACCGCCGCTCCCAGGCACGCGAAGATAACCAGCCACTGCAGCGGCAGCCCGATATTCTGGTCCACGTAGTCGATTCCCACCAGGAAGCTGCCGTGCTCGTTGTATACCATCTCGTACCGGCCCAGGTAGAATCGCACCGCCAGCGCGAGCAGTCCGATCACCGCCGCCCCGCGCAAGAAGCGCGATTCCAAACCGCCCTCCAGTTTGAAGAACGACGGATCCAGTTGTTGCGCATCGCGCAGCATCGGCATCCGGAACCGGAGTTGCCATCCGCGCGCCGCCACCCAGTACAACAGCACGCAGAAAATGATCACCGCCAGCACATAACTCCGCAGCAGGGAGTAAAACGGCAAATCGAACAGGTAAAACGAGAGCGGTTGATTGAACACCGCATCGTGCCACCCCGCCGCCGCTGCCGGCAGCCCGCGCGATCCCGCAAAGCGCACCACCGTCCATGTGTCGATCGCCCCCGCCGCAACAAACCACGCCAGCACCAGCAACCCAAGCGTCGATAGCCGTGCGTACAGCGGATGCTCGCCCAGGCCCGTCCCCGCAAACTTCAGCGCCCGCGCGTGCGAGATCCACAGCGCCCCGAACGCGACCAGCGTCGCCAACGCCACCGGCGCGATCGCGTAATACAGCATGCTGAACCACGTATTGAGTTGATGAAGTTCCTTCCACCATTCGATCTCGATCGCATAGTTCGCGAAAGACTTCACACCGAACAGCAGGAACAAGAGGATCGCAAGCAGCGTGATGCGGGTCGCCGGCGATCGGCGCCCGGAAGGAAGTTCACCTCGTGACATAGTCCGAGCGTAGCACCGGGACCACACGGCTGGATGCTCAGAGTAGGACAGCCGCCTCCGAAAACAAATCCCCTAAATAAATCGCCGAACCGTGAGCCAATTCTTTCTCCGTTCCGGCAAGTAGGGATGTGAGGTAGCGTTCCGTTCGCACACCCACGCTTCAGGAAGTCGAAAACAGGAGATTCCACACGATGATCAAGTTCAGCTCGGCCGCTCTCTACACGGCCATCGCAATCGCCTGCGTCGGGGCCTCTCAGGCCGCCGTCGTCGATTGCACCTCTACCATTCCCGCGACGTGTTTGTCGAACGCCGGCGCGTCATACAATGTCTATCTACAGGGCTTCCAGTCGGATTACGTCATGTATTCCATCCCCGGCACCTTCTCTCATGCCGGAGGCACCGGTTCGATCGCCACCTTACCCGGAGTCAGCGTCGATTCCACTGCCGCCGGGAATTACATTACCGCCGTCACGAGCGTCTTCTACAACTACGAGATCGTAGGCCCGGACATCGCGGGCTTTATTCCCCTGCTCGTTCAGACCACGCTCAGCACCTCCGCCAGCGGAGATCCCTACACCCAGAGCGTCTTTGCCACCGCCGAGATTCAAATCAGCGGTTTCGAAGGCGCGACGCTGCAACTGAGCTGTGCCATTAGTACGGTGCCGGGCGCATGTTTGAATCCGTCCTTCTCCGGCCAGTTGCACGTCCTGGTGGCGCCCAACACCCTCTCCTCGGTCTTCCTGTATGCTGCTGCGCAGACCCAGAACGGCGGCTCCGCTCATGCCTTTGTCGACCCCGTGATCTCCATCGATCCCACCTTCGAAGGCGCGGCCAATTACTCCGTACTCGTGACTCAAGGCTTCTCGAACGAAGCCGCCGGTGTGCCCGAACCCGGCACGCTTTCCCTCCTCGGACTCGCCCTCGGCGGAGCCTTTCTGTCACGCCGCCGTTTGCGCGGCCTGCGAACACCCGCGCCCACCGCACGTTAGGAACATTCACGTGGGATACCCGTCGCGATCTGGGATAAGATGCTGCCCGCCGCGGAACGATGGGCGTGTGTGCGCGAGTTACTGGGCCAAGCCCTCGAACTCGATCCGCCCGCCCAACGAATCTTCCTCGACTCCATCGAAGATTCCCTGCTCCGCGACGAAGTGAAATCCTACCTCGCCTGGCTCCCGCCAGAAGCTGATGCGTTCGAACAAGAACCCTGAGGCGGTGCGCCTGTTCTCCTCCACGCCGGTTTACCCCTCCACCCTCTGAGTTCACATCCCGTTTACGCAACTATCCGTTTGCGCCGCCGTCCATCCGGGCAGAACAGCCGAGGTCGGCATCATGAAATGGATAGCAACCGCACTTCTTACCGCAGTCATCGCAGCCGCGCAGTCACCCGCGGACAAAGCACACACCCTCAATAACCAAGGCAATCGCCTTGCCGAAAAAGCGGAGTACGCAGCCGCCGAACCGCTCTACCGCGAAGCCATCGACATCTGGCGCACGCTCGGGCCCGAGTTCGAACCTCACCTCGCCGGCACGCTCCTGAATCTCGCCGTCGATCTCTCCGGCGAAGGCAAGCGCCCCGCAGCCATGAAAGTCTATGCGGATGCTCTCGCCTTGCACCGCCATAGTCTCGGCGACCGGCACCACCGCACCCTCACCAACATGAACCTCCTCGCCAGCACCTTTCTGATGCTCGGATCGCCCGACCGCGCCGAAGCCCTCTTCCGCGAGGCCCTCCCCGTCGAACGCGAACTCTTCCCGGCCGATATCCAGACCGCCCGCACTCTCGAAGGACTCTCCAATTGCATGATCCGCAACAACCAGCTTCGCGATGCCCTCACCCTGTCGGAGGAGGCGCTCGCCATCGCCATCAAAGCCGCCGGCGAAGACAGTCTGGACGTCGCCCTCGCCTATGCCAGCGTCGGCGAGGCCCATCGTTCCTCCGGGAACAATACCCGCGCGCTGCCCATCTTCCGCAAATCCCGCTCCCTCTACGAAAAGTTCCTCGGCCCCAACCATCCCCGCGTCGCTTCCCTCCTTAGCCAGGAAGGACTCATCCTCATGGATGACAACAAACTCTC
>JAOAPT010000822.1 GCA_025463045.1 Candidatus Solibacter sp. | reverse complement strand
TCCCGCGCACATACGCGCTCGGGCTCGCTTGATTGAAGTACAGCGGCGCGTCCGGCACTGCGTCCGGATCGAACGCGCCGCGCTTCAAGTCGAACGCCGCATAGCGCACTCCGCGCCGTTCGAGCGCCGCGAACAACGGCTTCTGACACTCCGGATGCTCGTACAAAACCACCAGATCCTGACCCATGCTCTATCTACTATAAAGGCCCTCCGCTGAATCCCGCCGGCGATGAAGAGAATCGAACGAATTATGGACGTCACCTACATCGGGGGCCCGACGGCCCTGCTCACTTTCGCCGGAGTCCGCTTCCTCACCGACCCCACGTTCGACCCGCCGGGCGACGACTATCGCACCGGCCCCGTCACCCTCCATAAGACCGCCGCGCCCGCACTCACGCCCGACGCCGCCGCGTTCGATTACGTCCTTCTCAGCCACGATCACCACTTCGATAATCTGGATCGCGCCGGTCGTGCCGCGCTCACGCGTGCCGCGGTGGTCGTCACCACGGTCGCAGCCGCCGACCGGCTCGGCGGCAATGCGCGCGGTCTGAACCCGTGGCAGACGCTCGACCTTCCCGCCGCCAACGGCAAGACTCTGCGCATCACCGCCACTCCCGCGCGCCACGGACCCGCCGACGGCGATCGTGGACCCGTTGCCGGCTTCGTGCTTCATCTCACCAGCGCGCCGGACCGCGCCGTCTACTTCTCAGGCGACACGGTCTGGTACGAGGGTGTCGAAGAGATCGCCCGCCGATTGCCCGTGCGCGCCGCTGTGCTGAACCTGGGCGCCGCGCGCGTTCCCGAGGTCGGACCGCAGCACCTCACCATGACCGCCGCCGAAGCCGTGCAAGCCGCGCGCGCATTTCCCGACGCCGCGATCGTCCCATTGCACTTTGAAGGCTGGCAGCACTTTTCGGAAGGTCGCGATGTGATCGCTCGCGAGTTCGCCGCCGCCGGACTCGAACACCGTCTGCACTGGCCTGATCCCGGCCGCCCCATCCGGATCGATCTTGACGGAGACGGCGATGTGGCCTGACCGTCGCATCCTCGATCTTCTCGGCATCGAACTCCCGATCATCCAGTCGCCGATGGCCGGCGCGCAGGATAGCGATCTCGCGGTCGCCGTCGCCGAAGCTGGTGGACTTGGATCGCTCCCGTGCGCGATGCTCACGCCCGCGCAGGTGCGCGCCGAGGTCGATTCCATCCGCCGCCGAACCGCGCGTCCGATTAATTTGAACTTCTTCTGCCACACCCCGCCTCATCCCGATCCCGACCGCGAACTCGCGTGGCGGCGCCGGCTCGCGCCCTACTACTCGGAATTCGGCCTCGACCCGGAGCGCCCCATCGCGCCCTCCAACCGCGCACCCTTCGATTCCGCGATGTGCGATGTCGTCGAGCAGTGCCGCCCCCAAATCGTCAGCTTCCACTTCGGCCTGCCGGAGCCCGGCCTGCTGCGCCGCGTGCAGTCCACCGGCGCCCGAATTCTCTCCTCCGCGACCACAGTCGACGAAGCGCGCTGGCTCGCCGACCGCGGCTGCGATGCGATCATCGCGCAGGGCACGGAGGCCGGCGGCCATCGCGGCATGTTCCTCACCGAGGATGTGACAACCCAGCTCGGCACGATCGCGCTTGTGCCCCAGGTGGTCGACGCCGTGAGCGTGCCCGTGATCGCCGCCGGCGGGATCGCCGATGGGCGCGGCATTCGCGCCGCCTTCGCGCTCGGTGCCTCCGCCGTCCAGATCGGGACGGCCTACCTGCGCTGTCCCGAAGCGCGCATCTCCGACGTCCACCGCCGCGCGCTTTTCGGACCGGAGGCGCGCCGGACTGCGATTACGAATGTCTTCACCGGCCGCCCGGCCCGCGGCATCGTGAATCGCGTCATCGAGGAACTCGGCCCGCTCACAGGAATCGCCCCGCAATTTCCGCTTGCTGCCGCGGCGCTCGCGCCGCTCCGCAAAAGCTCCGAGGCCGCACTCTCCGAAGACTTCGCGCAAATGTGGGCAAGCCAGTCCGCCCCACTCGCTCGTGAACTCCCGGCAGGTGAACTCACACGCATGCTCGCCTCAGAGGCGAGAAGGTAGCGCCGAGAGCGATTCGCACATATTTGTGCGAAACTGAAGTCGCTCCCCAATCGGAGCCGCGACCGTGAGGGAGCGGTGGTCGCCCAAGACAGTCCCGGCTCACTCATGGTCGCGGCTCGGGGCTCGGTTCTTCGTCGCCTTGGGTGGACCAATGAGACCGCATTGAAGGAGCCAAAGAAAGAGCTCGGCTCCGGACTGACTCACGAGCTAGCCCAGAGCTAGGCTAGCGAGGTATCCTCCTTATGCTGACCTTCGCCTATCCCGCCATCTTCAAGTGTGACGAAGCCGGAAGACTCTTCGTCAGCTTCCCCGATTTTCCGCACTCGCATACCGACGGTGCGGATGAGAATGAAGCGATGGAGCAGGCCATCGATTGTCTGGGCAGTACGATCGCCTTCGCTATCGCTGACAAAGCCGACGTACCGCCCCCGGCGCGACTCAAGCGCGGGCAGCGGTTGGTGCCCGTGCCGTTCTGGATCGTCGGAAAATTGGCCCTATATTGGGCGATCCGCGAAGCCGGGATCAGCCAGTCGGAACTCGCGAGGCGCCTGAAAGTGCGTGAGACGATCGTACGGCGCATGCTCGATCCCAACCACGACACGCGTCCGGAAAACTGCAGGCCGCACTTGAAGCTCTCGGCAAGCGCGTCATCATGGCATACGACGCGGCCTAACTTGCTGGACCTCCCTACGCCAGGATCCCCTTCACCAACTCGCCAGCCACGTCCGTCAGCCGGAAATCCCGACCGCTATACCGATACGTCAGCCGCGTGTGATCGAGCCCCATCAGATGCAGCACCGTCGCATGCAGATCGTGAATGTGAACGGGATTCTCCTCCGCCTTGAACCCGAATTCATCCGTCGACCCGTACACCGTGCCTGCCTTCACGCCGCCGCCCGCCAGCACATAACTGAACCCGTGATTATTGTGATCGCGCCCGTTCTGCACCTTGATCAGCCCGCTCACCTCGACCACCGGAGTCCGACCGAACTCGCCGCCGATCAGCACCAGCGTGTCCTTCAGCATTCCACTGCGCTTCAAATCCATCAGCAGCGCGCCGATCGCCGGGTCCGCATCCCCCGCCAGCTTTCGATGAATCTGTATATCGTCGTGGTTGTCCCACGGCTGTCCGTTGCCGAAATACACCTGCACCATGCGCACGCCGCGCTCCGCCAGCCGCCGCGCGATCAGGCACCCGCGACCGAATTCCGTATCGCCGTACCGCGCGCGCGTCTCCGCCGATTCCTTCCGTATGTCGAACGCATCCGGCGCCTCCGCCTGCATGCGGTACGCGATCTCCGCCGCCTGGATCGACGCCTCGAGCTGCGGATCCCCACCCTGCGCCTGCATGTGCCGCCGGTTCAACTTCGCGAGCAGGTCGAGCTCCTCGCGCTGCTGCTCGCGCGTCAGACTCTTGTTCTGCAAGTTCTGAATCAGCTTGTCCGGATCCTTCTCTTCGTTGTTGATGTGCGTGCCCTGGTACACCGCCGGCAGAAACGTCGAGTTCCACAATTGCGAACCCACCACCGGCGCGCCCGGACACAATACCACGAACCCAGGGAGATTCTGATTCTCCGTTCCCAGGCCGTACGTCACCCAACTGCCCATCGAAGGACGCCCCGGAAACTTGTCGCCGCTGTTCAACAGATACAGCGAAGGCTCGTGATTCGGCCGGTCCGTGTACATCGAGCGGATCACGCAGAGATCGTCCGCACACTCCGCCAGCTTCGGAAAAATCTCGCTGATCTCGATCCCGCTCTGCCCGTACTTCTTGAACGTGAACGGCGACCCGAGCGCCGCGCCCGTCTTCCGCTCGCTCTTCAGATTCGCCATCGGCAGCGTCTTCCCGTGGTACTGCGTGAGCTTCGGTTTGGGATCGAACGTGTCCACCTGCGACGGCCCGCCGTTCAAGAAAAGGTAGATCACGCGCTTCGCCCGCGCAGGGAAGTGCGGAGCCTTCGGCGACAACGGATCGCTCATTTCCGAAGCGCCGATCTCCGCGCCCGCCAGTCCGCGCAGTCCAACCATCCCGAACCCCGCGCCCATCGCGCCCAAGATTTCCCGCCGCGTCATTCCCATTTCAACCCAGCCATCTCAATTCACCCAGTCGAACTCGTTCGCATTCAGCAGCACGCGCGCGTATTCCTTCCACCCGCTCTTCGCCGCGAACGCTGCGCCCATCTGCGCTTCGTCGGCCGCCGGAGCGCGTCCGTACAGAATCCGATACGCCTGCCGCACCTTGTCCGCGTCCGTTCCGGTCAGCCGCTTTGCCAATCCCTCGGCCTGCTGCTCCACGAAACTGCTATTCATCAGAAACAGCCGCTGCAACGGGACGTTCGTCTCCGTGCGCTGCTCGCTCGTGCTGTTCGGATTCGGAAAATCGAACAGCGCGAGCAGCGGATCGAGCTTGCGCCGGCTGACGAACCCGTACACCGTGCGGCGCTTGTTCGCATCGTTCAATACCACCGGCGCGCCGCCCTCCTGCAAATCCAGATTGCCCGCGACGAATAGCAGCGAATCGCGCATTGTCTCCACGTCCATCCGCCGCCAGTTCGCCCGCCACTGCAGACGATTATCCGCGTCCACCGCCTCGTTCGCCGCCACCCTCTCCGACGACAGTCCATACACCGACGAAAGCAGAATCTCGCGATGCAGAGCCTTCATGCTCCACTTCAATTCCACGAATCGCGCCGCCAGGTAATCCAGCAATTCCGCATTCGACGGACGCCCACCCATGTTCCCGAAATTGCTCGGCGTCTCCACAATCCCGCGCCCGAAGTGATGCAGCCAGATGCGATTCACCATCACACGCGCCGTCAGCGGATTCCCCGTGCTCGCGATCCCCTCGGCCAGTTCCAGCCGCCCACTGCCCTTGCGAAAGGGAACCGGAGCGCCCGCGCACAAGATCGACGGCAGGTGCCGCGGAGCCACGTCCCCGCGATTATTCACATCGCCGCGAATCGCGATCTTGATATCGTGCGGATTCGCCGTGTCCTGCAGCGTCTGCAAGAACGGATACTTCGGCGGCAGTTCCTTCTTCAGCGCCGCCGCGTCCTGCCGCAACTGCACCAGGCGCCGCTTCCACTCGCCGCTCAGGAAGCGGTCGAGCTTCGTGCCGTTGTAGCGCAGCACGCCTTCCACAACGTCGTGCCACAAGTTGAATTTGTCGATGCTCAGCGATTCCAGGTCCGCCTGGCTCATCGCGTTGCGATCCGGGTTCAGCCCCAGCCGGATCTTGTTGTGCTCATCCACGCGATGCTTCTCTTCGTTGATACTCTCCACATCGCGTTGAACCTCGCGCGCCGCTGGCTCCATTTCGTCGCGCCCCGCATTGCGCGCCGTGAGCTCCATCCAGTGCTTCAAATACGGATGCTGCTTCTTGGGATTCGCCAGATATTTCTTCCACCGCTCCAGCGTCTCGCTATCCAACTCGTCCGCCGGTGCCAGGCCGCGCGCCGCCATCAAATACCGCGACGTCTGCGCCGCGAGGATGCCCGCCAGTTGATCGGTCTGTGCTTCCGCGAATTCCTTGAGCGCCGCTTCCTGCTTGTCGAGCGCCTTCTTCTGCGCGTCCCATTTCTCCACCGCGTCCTTCGCTGCCAGTGGGAATTCCTTCGTCTGCGTGCTCGTGAACACTCCCTGCAGCGAGTAAAAATCGCTCTGCGGAATCGGGTCGAACTTGTGATTGTGGCATTGCGCGCACGCGACCGTCAGACCGAGGAAGCCGCGCGTCGTCGCGTCCACGCGATCGTCCTGCATCTCCGGACTCATCGCGAAAAATCCTGTGCCCGCGCGATACGCGAGCGGATCGTCCCCGCCCATCAGGTCGCCCGCAATCTGCGCCTTCACGAACGTGTCGTACGGCATGTCGCGATTGAATGCCTGGATCACCCAATCGCGATAGCGGAACGCATTCGCAATCGGATCGGCGTCCGTCGAGTTCAACCGCTCATCGGAATATCGCGCCACATCGAGCCACAGCCTTCCCCATCGCTCTCCGTATCGCTGCGAGGCCAGCAGCCGGTCCACCACCTTCGCGAACGCATCCGCCGATTTGTCGGCGACAAACGCATCCACCTCTTCCGCCGTCGGCGGCAGTCCCGTGAGATCGAGCGTCATGCGCCGCAGCAGCACGCGCCGATCCGCAGCGCGCGCCGGACGCAGCCCCTGTGCTTCGAGCTTCGCCAGCACGAAGCGATCGATGTCGGTGCGCGCCCACTTCGTATCTTTGACCTTCGGAGTCGCCGGTTTGCGCACCGGCTGAAAACTCCAGAACGCGCGCTGTTCCGCCGTGATCGCGTCCGTCTTGACGATCGCCGTCGAACCGGCCGGCCACACCGCGCCGCTCTTCACCCA
>JAOAPT010000805.1 GCA_025463045.1 Candidatus Solibacter sp. | reverse complement strand
GCGAGACGAAGAGGAGAAAGCCGGCGAGGAAGGCGATGGGCGACACGACGCCAATTAGTTCCATGGCGCGCGTGGGTGTATCGGCCTGTTCGTTGGGCTGGCCGGTGGTCTTGGCGCTCTTCCCGGTGAGATAGCCGGCGACGGCGCTGCCGAGCCAGCCGCCGACGAGCGCAATGCCGGCGGGCGCCCACGTGAGTGTCACCCAGGCAAGCCAGTAGGGGCCGAAGACGGCGAGCACGAAGAGACCGATGTAGCCGGCCATGCCGATGGAGACGGAGGCGCCGAGCCGCGCCAGCCACTCGCGCGCGGCGTCGGGGAAATCCGAGCCCATAAGGCCAATTTGCAAAGTGGTGCCGCACATCCATACGACCAGGATGAGCGGCGGACCGAAGGCGATGCGGAGCCATTCGACGTCCGGGTGAACCCACCGGCCGGTGACGTTCCAGACGGCGAGGAGTAACACGGCGGTGAAGGCGGCGCAGATGATGGGAATGGAAATGAGGTAGAACCAGCCGTTGGCGCCGTTGTGGCGGGCACGATAGCAGAGGCGGAAGCCGCCCATCCATTGCAAGGCGCTGAAGAGCCCGACGAGGAGGAGTCCGGAGAGGAAAGGGTGGGGCTCGAAGTTGAAGGCACCCAGGATGTACGAGGCGAAAATGATGCAGACGGTGGCGCCTCCGACCACGAAGCGTCCGCTGAGATCGGGCACATGCATCCGCGGCTTGAGATTGGGGAACTGAGTGAAGACGATCTGGCGCAGGTTGGCGGCGACGACGATGACGGCGGCGAGTAGGGCAAGCGCCCAGATGTCGCGGCCGATTTCGAATTTGAGGCCGGGCCCGTAGGTCTGCTGGAGAACGCCGCTCGCGAGGACGGTGAGCACCACGGCCATCAGGAACGGCAGCAGGATGGCGAGGTTGAGCGACATGTTGCGGATCCAGACGGAGCCGATGGTCCAGAAATCTGGACTGAAGAGGCCGGGCTGCGGAGCGAGGTAGTTGCTGTATTTGCGGAGGAAGCTGATGGGGTCGCTCTCGGGCACGCCGGGGACGCGGCGGGGGTGGAGTTCGCCTTGGGCGACGACGGGGTCGCCCTTGAATTTATTGCGAATGATGCTGTGGAGCCAGGCGCCGATGTAGCCGCCGCCGGAGACGGTGGAGAGGTAATCGATGAAGGGGAGGAGTCCGAGTTCGGCGAGTCCCTGGAGGATGCCGAGATTGAAGGTGGCGCTGCGGATGCCGCCGCCGGAGAAGGCGAGTCCGAGGGCGCGGGTGCGGTGGGCTTCGGCGTAAGCGTGGGGGTCGCCCTGGACGCCGCCTGATAGGGGGAGCTGATGGGGGAAGAGTACGGCACGGCGGGCGCGGATGTCCTTGATTTCGGCGGCGAGGACGCCGGGGAAGTCGGTGGGGGGCGGGAGTTTGGGGGATGGGGTCATGAAAGGCTCCGGAAAGCAAAAATCTTTAGTCGCCGATGAACGCCGATGAACGCCGATAAGAACGGATAAGAAAAGGCAGGCAAATGAGCGGACGAAGTGGGGGAGGGCTTCGGGCAGGTCGTTAAAGAACGGGCCGACGACCACCGCTTCCTTACGGTCGCGGCTCTGATGGGGGTGTGTTCGAGGGGCGAGTGGGTCATAGTTTTCGTTTGAAGAAATCGGCGGCGGCGTGGTAGCCGCGGAGCCAGGACGAATGGCGCAGGAAGGTGTGGATTTCGTCGGGGAAGATGAGCTGTTCGAAGTAGACGCCCTGTTGGCGGAGGGCGTTGGTGAGCGTGATGGTTTCAGTGAAGGCGACGTTGCGATCGTCATCGCCGTGGATGAGGAGGACGGGCGATTTCCAGGTGCGGATGGCGGCCATGGGGGAGGACTCGAAGGCGGTGCGAGACGCGGCATCGTTGGGAGGGAAGCGGGTGCTCCAATCGTGGACGCCGTGGAAATCGACTCCGGCGGCGAAGAGGGCGGAATCGCGGGCGAGGCCGAGCGCGGTGAGATAGCCGCCGTAGGATCCGCCCCAGAGTCCGATGCGGGCGGGATCGACATCAGCGCGGTTGCGGAGATAGAGGCCTGCGCCTTCGACGTCGTGGAATTCGCTGGCTCCGCCGGCACCATAGTTGACGGCTTCTCGGAAATCGAGGCCGTAGCCGATGCCGCTGCGGTAGTTGATGGAGAGGACGACGTAGCCCTGATTCGCGAGGTACTGATTCATGCCGTAGGCATTGTTGTAGTAGTCCATGTAGTGCCAGCCGGGGAGCATCTGGCGGCGCGATCCGCCGTGCATGAAGACGAGCGCGGGTCGGCGACTGCCAGGCTTGAGATCGGCGGGGAGGAAGAGCTGCGCGTGAATCGGCATGCCGTCGCTCGCGGTGTAGGTGACGAGCTGCGGGACGACGAGCGCGTCGGCTGGGAAATCGGCGGGGATGGAGGCGGGTGCGAGATCGCGCGCGGGGGCCGTACCCATCTGGACGGAAGCGCGCGCGGGATGACGGGCGTCGGACCGGAGGTAGGCGACGCCGCCGGGGATGGGTACGGGCGACCATTCGAGGGCTTCGCCTTTGGTGATGGCGGTGGGCGGTCCGCCGGCGGTGGAGACGCGCCAGAGGTGGCGACGATCGATATCGTCCTGGTTGGAGGAGAAGATGATTTGCCTACCGTCATCGGTGTAGGAGACGTGCTCGACTTCGAAGTTGCCGGGCGTGAGCGGAGTGGGGGCGCCGCCTTCGAGAGGGACGGAGTAGAGGTGCGACCAGCCGTCCTTTTCCCAGGGGAAGACGATGCGATTGGCGGCGGCCCAGAAGAGCTGATCGTCGGCGACGATGGCGTGGAAGGCGCTGCCGCTGCCGGGATCGGCGCGCCAGATCTGGCGGCTTGCGCCATCGGCGACGGTGGCGACGCGGATGGTCCAGGGATTGGCGCTGGTGCGAGCGCCGCGTCCTCCGGTTTGGGCGGTGCGGGTGAAGGCGAGCTGTTTGCTATCGGGCGACCAGGCGGGGTTGGCGTCGCGATCGGTGCTGGGGTCGAGGTAGGTGATGGATTGCGCGGCGAGGTCGTAGACGGCGAGGAAGGCGTGGGTGGCGCGATCGCTGACGTAGGCGAGCCTGGTGCCGTCGGGCGACCAGCGGAGTTGTGCGGCGGCGACTCCAGCGCGGGCGCGGATGAGCGGGGCGGGGCTGGCGCCGGGGGCGAGGGGCGCGGACCAGATCTGGCCGGCGAGGAGGTAAGCGATGCGGTCGCCTTTGGGGGAGATTGCGGGGGAGTGTCCGGTGCCGATTTTTCGCGGGGCCTCGCCGGGGGCGGCGATCCAGATGGCCTGCTCGACGCCGGCGGGATCGGCGGTGGGGTTGGGGTCGGGACGGCCGAGGAATTCGAGATCGCCGCCGCGGGTGTAGACGACGGCGCGCGCGTCGGGAGTCCAGCGGAGTTGGCCGAGGTCCTGGCCGTCGTCGGCGGTGTAGTTGGTGAGGCGAACGCCTTTGAAGTCGGGTGCGGCGGCGATCCAGATATTGCGGATGCCGCGGTCGTTGAGGATCCAGGCGAGTTTCGTGCCGCCGGGCGCGGCGACGAGTTCGGAGGGGAAGGGGGCGGAGAGGACTTGCTCGAGGGTGAAGGATGCGGGGAAGGCGGAGGCGACAAGGAGAGACGCGAGGAGAAGGCGTTTCATGTCGAACTAGTCTACATCAGGGAACTGAAGGGAGAACTGTGGTCTCTTGTCAAGTGACCACCGCTTCCTGACGGTCGCGGCTCTGATTGGGGCTCGGTTTTGGCGGGTGGAATGAGGGCACAAAGTACGATTGTCTGTCCTGCGGAGCGGCGGTGGTATCTTTAAGGGAGAGCTTGGGCGCCGATGCTTGAAGGGCGAAAGTGCGTGCTATTCTTTTCAGAAAGCGAGGGCCGCGCGCCTGTGGAACTTCCCACCGAAATTGAGCTGTCTGTAACGCCAACCTCGATCCCGCACGTCCATATATCTATCGTGACCTGTCTCTGACGTGGACTTCATGTTCGAATTCCTGTTCAAATATCCGGCCAACATCTTCCATAAAGGCCAGTTCGTCCTCCTGACACCGTGGCCTGTCTGGGCGCTGGCGATTGCGATTCTGGCGGCGGCGGGTGCGCTGTTCTGGCACGTGCGGCGGCATCATGGAATGCTCAGCGGGGCGCGTCCGGTGGCGATCTGGCTGCTGGAAAGCGGGCTGATCGCGCTGATTCTGTTTCTGCTGTGGCATCCGGCGCTGAGCATCGCGACGTTGAAGCCCCAACAGAATGTGGTGGCGGTTCTGGTGGACGATTCGCGGAGCATGTCGATCGCGGACGCATCGGGGACGCGCGAGGCGGCAGCGAAGGCGGCGCTCGATTCGGGGCTGCTGAAGGGGCTCAACGATAAGTTTCAGGTAAGACTTTACAAGTTCGGCAAGGACCCGGAGCGGATCCAGAAGACGGACCAGTTGACGGCGGCGGCGCCGGCGTCGCGGATCGGCGACACGCTGGAGCGAGTGCTGGCGGAAAGCTCGTCGCTGCCGCTGGGCGCGATCGTGCTGATGAGCGATGGCGCGGATAACGCCGGCGGGATCGACCTGCAGACGATCGCGGCGATCCGGCGGCAGCGAATTCCGATCCACACCGTCGGGTTCGGCAAGGAGCATCCCGATCGCGACGTCGAGATCACGGATGCGGTGACTCCGGCGCGCGCGCTGCCCGAGTCGAAGCTGACGGCGACGGTGACGCTGCAAAGTTGGGGACTCGCGGGCAGCAAGTCGAAGCTCAATGTGAAAGAGAACGGAAAGGTGCTGGCGTCGCAGGACGTGGTGTTCAAAGATAGCGGGCAGCTGCAGACCGAGACGCTGGTGTTCAACGGCGGGGCGGCCGGGCCGAAGACGATCGAGATTTCAGTGGACCCGGTGGGCGGCGAAGACAACACGGCGAACAATAAGATCACGCGCGTGGTGAATGTGGAGAAGCGGCGGCCGCGCATCCTTTATATACAGGGCGAGCCGGTGTGGGAGTTCAAGTTCATCCGGCGCGCGATCGATGACTACCCCGATATCGGGATCGATCTGCCGACGATGCTGCGGACGACGCAGAACAAGATTTACCGGCAGGGCGGGAGCAGTCCGAAGGAATTGGAGGATGGATTTCCGACCAAGCCGGAGGAATTGTTCGCGTACCAGGGGCTGATCATCGGCGGCGTGGAGGCGAGTTATTTCACGCCGACACAGCAGCAGGCGATTAAGGATTTCGTGGACCGGCGCGGCGGCGGGGTGCTGTTCATCGGCGGGCGCGCCTCATTGAGCGATGGCGGATGGCAGAATTCGCCGATGGCGGATCTGGTGCCGGTGAAGCTGCCGGACGCGCGTGGCACGTTCCATCGCGATTTTTCGAGTGTGAATCTGACGAGCCAGGGCGCGTCGAGCATTCTGTGCCGGCTGGACGAGAATCCGGCGAAGAATCAGGAGCGGTGGAAGAAGATTCCGCAGATCGCGAATTATCAGGAGGTCGGCGAGCCGAAGCCGGGCGCGACGACGCTGTTGCAGGTGACGACGCCGGGCAAGCGCACGCAGCCGCTCCTGGTGACGGAGAATTACGGACGCGGGCGGAGCGTGTTGTTCGCGACCGAGGGAAGCTGGCGCTGGAAGATGTGGCTGGATCACAACGACAAGACGCATGCGACGTTCTGGCAGCAGATGTTCCGTCACCTGGTGGCGGATTCGCCGGGGCAGGTGGTGGCGTCGACGCCGAAATCGGTACTGAGCGATGAGACGCGGGTGCCGGTGCGAGTGGAAGTGCGCGATAAGCAGTACAAGCCGGTGACGAACGCCAAGGTGCAGGCACGGTTCCTCGAACCGGATGGCACGAGCGCGACGATGGAGCTTAATCCCGTGCCGATGGAAGAGGGGATTTACGGCGGGGAGTGGACGGCCGAAAAACCCGGGTCGTACGTGGTGGAGATTCTGGCGGGACACGATCAGGAAGAGGCGGGGCACGATCTGCTGACCTTCCGGCGGGAAGACGGGGTGGCGGAAAACTTCCACACGTCGCAGAACAAGGAATTGCTGCAGAAGCTGAGCGACCAGACGGGCGGGCGGTACTACAAGGCGGATGAGGCGTCCAAGTTATCGAACGAGATTTCGTATTCGGAGGCGGGGATCACGACGCGTGAGACTCGCGATCTGTGGGATATGCCGGTGATCTTTTTGTTGGCTCTGGGAATTCGCGGGTCGGAATGGCTGCTGAGAAGGAAGTGGGGCGTGGTATGAGGACACTTCATGGGCTGACGCAGCGTCGGGTTGACAGGCCACAAGAAACGATGGCCTGTCCCACCTTGGCGAAGGTGCTCCTCGTGGGCGTGATGGCGGTTCTCTCGGCTCCGGCGGCAACGTTTTATCTGAATGTGGCGGGGATTGGCGGCGAACTGGATTACACGCAGCGCTTCAAGATGTGGGCGGATGATATCGATGGGAGCTTGAAGAAGGCGGGCGGGGAATCGACGGTGACGACGCTGATTGCGCCGACGCGGGAGCAGATGCGGGCGCGGTTCGCGGAGATTGCGAAGCAGGCGAAGGCCACCGATTCGCTGGTAGTGATCCTGATCGGGCACGGGACGTACGACGGGCAGGACTATAAGTTCAACATCACCGGGCCGGACATCACGGCGGCGGAGATGGCGGCGCTGATGGACAAGGTCCCGGCGCAGCGGCAGCTGGTGGTGAATATGACGAGCTGCAGCGGCGGCTCGATCGAGCAACTGCGGCGGCCGAACCGGATCGTGATCGCGGCGACGAAGACGGGCTCCGAGAAGAATGCAACGAACTTCGCGCGCTACTTCGCGGAGGCGCTGCGCGAGCCGGCTGCGGACACGGACAAGAACGAGGCGATCAGCGCGTTAGAGGCGTTCCGCTACGCGCAGACGAAGACGACGGAATTTTTCGACACGCAGAAGCGCCTGGCCACCGAGCACTCGGTGATCGAGGACACGGGGAAGGGCAACGGCGAAAAGAACGCGACGGCGGCGAACGGGGTGGGCAAGCTGGCCAACGCGTTCACGGTGGTGCGGCTGGGCGCCAATGCGGCGGCGGCGCGCGACCCGAATAAGCGGCCGCTGCTCGATAAGAAAGAACAGCTCGAACAGGCTATCGAAAAGCTGAAGTTCGAAAAGGCTGCGATGCCGGCCCAGGAATATAAGCAGCGGTTGACCCAACTTCTCCTGGAGCTTGCCAAAACGCAGGAGGCCCTCGATCAGTGAGGGACAAAATAGTGAAAAAGAATCAGGGCAGGCGGGTTGTCTGCTCACTCGCCGGATTTTTTGTTCTCGTGTCCGCGCTTTCGGCGCAGACGCTGGATCAGGCCGAACAACTGTGGAAACAGCGGCGATTTAAGGAAGCCAACGAAGTCTTCAAGGCACTGGAAGCGCGCGAGCCGAAGAACCCGGACTATAAGGTCCGCTGGGGCCGCATGATGTTGGAGCATGCGCAGCCGACCGATGCCGCGGATCTGTTCAAGGAAGCGCTGGAGATCAAGAAAGATCACGCGGGCGCATTGATGGGGATGGCGCTGGTGTCGGCGGAGAACTTCGAAGCGCGCGCGGGGGAACTCGCGAAGAAGGCGCTGGAGATCGATCCGAAGCTGACCGAAGCGCAGGAAATGCTGGCGCGGCTGGCGCTCGAAGACAACGACAACGCAAAGGCGACCGAGGAAGCGAAGAAGGCGCTGGCGATCGATCCGAAGTCGGTGCAGGGACGGGCGGTCCTGGCGACGATCGACCTGCTGGCAGATAAGAAAGATTCGACGTGGGACCCGAAGACCGCGAAGGGTTACGAGACGATCGCGCGATTCTTCGTTTTGAACCGGCGCTACGAAGAGGGCATTCAGTATTACCGGAAAGCGATCGAGCTGGATCCGCAGTTGTACAGCGCGCGTTCGCAGATGGGCGTGAACTTGATGCGCCTGGGGCAGAACGAGGAAGCGTACAAGCAGCTCGAACTCTGCTTCCAAAATGAGTATCAGGACGCGGCGACGCGCAATTCGCTGACGTTGATGGACAGCTACAAGAACTTCGTGACGTTCACCACGCCGCGGACGATTTTGAAGCTGCATAAGAAGGAAGCGGAGCTGCTGCGTCCGTATATCGAGAGCGAGATGGAGCGGGCGATCTCGACGTACGAAAAGAAGTACAAGATGAAGCTCGATAAGCCGGTGTCGGTGGAAGTGTATCCGGACCACGAGGATTTCGCGGTGCGTACGCTGGGTATGCCGGGACTGGGCGCGCTGGGCGTGACGTTCGGGTATTCGATTGCGATGGACAGCCCGTCGGGGCGCAAGCCGGGGACGTTCCATTGGGCGAGCACGTTGTGGCACGAAATGAGTCACGTGTTCACGCTGACGGCGACGGGGCATCGCGTGCCGCGGTGGTTCACGGAGGGGATGGCGGTCCACGAAGAGACGGCGATTTCGCCGGATTGGGGCGACCGGCTGGGACCGGACGTGATCGCGGCGATTAAGAATAAAAAGCTGCTGCCGGTGGCGGAACTGGATCGCGGATTTGTGCATCCGACGGCGCCCGGGCAGGTGATTATCAGCTATTTCCAGGCGGGGCGGATCTGCGATTACATCAATGAAAAGTGGGGCTGGGACACGCTGCTCGCGATGCTGCACGATTTCGGCGCGGGCGAAGATACGTCGAGTGTGGTGCGCAAGGAATTGAAGATCGAGCCGGCGGAATTCGATACGCGGTTCATCGCGTGGGTCGAGGCGGACACCAAGAAGACGGTGGAGCACTTCGACGAATGGAAGAAGACGCTGAAATCGCTGGTCGAGATGTCGGCGACGAAGGATTGGGACACGGTGATCAAGCAGGGCACGGCGGTCCGCGATATGTATCCGGATTACGTGGAAGAGCACAGCGTGTACGAGATCCTGGCGACGGCGTACCTGGCGAAAGGCAACAAGCCGGCGGCGATCGCGGAGCTGCAGCGGTATGAAAAGATCGGCGGGCGCGATCCGGAGAGCCTGAAGCTGCTGGCGAAGAATCTGGAAGAGGCGGGGCGTACGGCGGAGGCGGCCGATGCGTTGAACCGGCTGAATTTTATTTATCCGATGGATGCGGCGGCGCATCGGAGTCTCGGCGCGCTGTGGCTGGTGCAGGGGAACGTGAAGGGCGCGATCCGCGAGTATCAGGCGGTGCTGGCGCGGAATCCGCTGGATCAGGCGCAGGCGCATTACGACCTGGCGAAGGCGTTCCAGGCGAACAAGCAGACCGAGCAGGCCAAAGAAGAGTTGCTGGCCGCACTGGAAGCCGCTCCCGGCTTCCGTCCCGCGCAGAAGCTCTTGTTAGAATTGAGCACTACCGCAATCAAGAACTGAGGAAACGGACTAGACATGTCAACAGTGACGCAGTTGGAGCCGGAAGTTCTCAAAGCGCGGATCGAGCGCTTTCGCCAGGTGCAGAGCGAGATCGTGACGCAGGTGCGCCGCGTGATCGTGGGCCAGGAAGAGGTGCTGGAGCAGGTGATGATCGCTCTGTTCGTGGGCGGTCACTGTCTGATCACGGGTCTGCCGGGCACCGCGAAGACCTTGCTGGTGCGCACGATGGCGCAGACACTGGGGCTGGTGTTCAAGCGCATTCAGTTCACGCCGGATTTGATGCCGAGCGATATCACGGGCACGGACATTATCGAAGAGGATCCGACGACGGGACGGCGCACGTGGACGTTCGTGCAGGGTCCGATTTTCGGCAACATCCTGCTGGCCGATGAAATCAATCGTACGCCCCCGAAGACGCAGAGCGCGCTGCTCGAGGCGATGCAGGAGCGTAGTTGCACGGTGCGCGGCAATATCTATACGCTGCCGAGCCCGTTCTTCGTGCTGGCGACGCAGAACCCGATCGAACTCGAGGGCACGTATCCGCTGCCCGAGGCGCAGCTCGATCGCTTCCTGTTCAATACGGTGCTGGATTATCTGTCGGCGGCGGAAGAGTTGAAGGTCGTCGATTTGACGACGGTGACGACGGTGGCGTATGCGGACCCGGTGACGACCTCGAAGGAGATCGTGGACTTCCAGCAGTTGGTCCGCATGGTGCCGATCGGCGAGAGCGTGTCGCGGCATGCGGTGGATCTGGTGCGGGTGAGCCGCGCGAGTGACGAAAATGCCCCGGACTTCGTCAAAAAGTATGTGAACTACGGCGCGAGCGTGCGCGCCGCGCAGTTCCTGGTGCTGGCGGCCAAAGCGAGGTCGTTGATGAAGGGGCGGTATCACGTGACGTACGAGGATATTCGCGCGTTGTATATCCCGGTGCTGCGGCATCGCATTCTGCTGAATTTCCACGCGGAGAGCGATCGGTTGAAGCAGGACGATATTTTGAAGAAAGTGTTGGCGTGGATGCCGGCGCCGAAGGATTAGGTTAGGGATCAGGCGACCACCGCTTCCTAACGGTCGCGGCTCGGATTGGGTGTCGCGGATTGGATTACGGGGCGCGATTCGGAAGTCGAATCGTGGTTCGGATTGGGGCGCGGCACTCGGAAAAAAGGACATATGCTACAGCGCTTCCTCGACCCAGCGACGTTGGCGTCCATCTCCAGCCTGGACCTTGTGGCGAAGACGGTGGTGGATGGGTTCGTTGCGGGATTGCACCGATCGCCGGATTTCGGGTTCTCGCAGGAGTTTGCGGAGTACCGCTCGTATGCCGAGGGCGATGATCTGCGGCATGTGGATTGGAACGTTTTCGCGCGCACCGATCGCTGTTATCTGAAGCGCTACAAGGGCGAGACGAATTCGCAACTGCTGCTGCTGCTGGATACGTCGGCGTCGATGGGATACTCGTCGGCAGCCGTGTCGAAGCTGGATTACGCGCGATTCGTGGCGGCGTCGCTGTGTTACATGGCGAGCACGCAGCGCGATGCGACGGGGCTGATCATCTTCGACGAGGACGTGAAGAATTACGTACAGCCCTCGACGCGGCAGGGGCAGCTTTTCCGGCTGCTGCACGCAATCGAAGAGGCGGCGGTCGGCACGCATACCGATTTCACCAAGCCATTCGTGCATTTTCAGAATTTTCTGCATCGCCGCGGGATTGTGGTGGTAATGTCCGATTTTTATGCGGACCCGGAGACGATTGTGAAGACGGTGGAGCCGCTGCGGTATCGCGGGAATGAAGTGATCCTTTTCCATATGCTGGATCCGCAGGAGATCAAGCCGAAGTTCAAAGATCCGGTGCTGCTGTTCGATCTCGAAGAGACGACGCGCTCGCTCGAAGTTTCGCCCGAGTACGCGCGCAACGAATATCGCCGCAAAATGGACGCTCACATCGAAAATCTATCATCCAAGACCCGCGCCGCGGGGATGGATTATTTCCTGATGGATACCGGCCGGCCGCTGGATGAAGGTCTTCGTGAATACCTGCAGGTCCGTAAGGGACGGTTGTAGGCGATGGGATTTCTGACTCCATGGTTCCTGGCGGGCGCGGCGGCGATCGGGCTGCCGGTGTGGCTGCATTTGCTGCGGAAGCACAAGACGACGCCGCTGCCGTTCAGTTCGCTGATGTTCTTCGAGAAGCGCACGCAGAGCTCGATTAAACATCGCCGGCTGCGGTATTTGTTGTTGTTCGCATTGCGCGCTCTGCTGGTCGCCCTATTGGTGCTGGCGTTTGCGCATCCTTATATACGACAGACGGTGCTGGCCTCCAAGCGGACGGGTGAGGTGACGGTGCTGGCGATCGATAATTCGCTGAGCATGCGCGCGGGGACGCGGCTGTCTCAGGCGAAGACCGGCGCGAAATCGGTGGTCGCGGGATTGCGCGCCGGACAGCGGGCGCAGGTTCTGGCGTTCGGGTCACGCGTGCAGGTGCTGAGCGAAGTGACGGACGATCACAATGCGCTGAATGCGGCGATCGATTCGATCGAGCCGGGCGATACGCGGACTTCGTACGGCGAGCTTTCGCGATCGCTGCGGTCAATTTCGCAATCGCTCAAGCTGCCGCTCGCGGTGCAACTCTACTCGGACATGCAGCAGTCGGGCTGGCCGGCGAACTTCAACGATTTGCGGCTGAGCACGGATGTACAACTGGTGCCGCACGCGATCGATTCGAAGGAGACGGCGAACTTCACGGTGGAGAACGTGGTGGCGCCGCGGCGCGTGTACGACGGAAAGAAGACGCGCGTGCTGGCGACGGTCGCGGGCTTCAACAATCAGAAGGCAGTGCGCAATGTCTCGCTGGTGCTCAATGGGCGCGTGATCGACAGCAAGCAGGTCACGGTGCCGGAGCACGGGCGCGCGACGGTCGAGTTTCTCTCGCTGGAAGCTCCGTATGGGCGGAATAAGGGCGAAGTGCGGATCGATACGGGCGACTCGCTGGCGGCGGACGATGTTTTCTATTTCTCGGTGGAACGGAGCGATCCGCGGCACGCGCTGTTCGTGCAGGATTCGCCGGGAAGCCGCGGGTTGCTTTACTTCAAGGCGGCGCTCGAGGCTTCGGGACAGGCGGCATTCGAAATCGACCCGGCGACGGTGGACCAGGTGGGCAACATCGCGCCCGGGAAATACGCATTCGTGGTGCTGAGCGATCTCGGTGCGGTGCCGGCGACGTTCGAAAACTCGCTGCGCGAATATGTGCGCGGCGGCGGGAGCGTGCTGATCGCGCTCGGGCATTTGTCGGTGGGACGCACGAAGGTGCCGGTCACCGGCGACACGATTCAAGAGGCGCGGTACGCGGGGCGCGAGGGCGACCGGTTCCAGACGGCGGCTTGGCTGGATGCGTCGCACCCGTCGATTCTGAAGGACGACCGGTGGGAGGGCGTGAAGTTCTTCCAGGCGATTCACGTGACGCCGGGCAGTGCGCGGGTTGCGGCGAAGTTGAGCGATCAGACGCCGCTGTTGATCGATCAGCAGATCGGCGAGGGGCACGTGCTGGTGTTCGCTTCGACGTTCGATAACGTGGCGAACGATTTTCCGATTCATCCTTCGTTCGTGCCGTTCATCGAACAGACTGCGCGGTATTTGGGAAGGTTGGACGCGGGCCCGGCGAGCGTGTCGGTGGGGGCGTTCGCGGAGTTGCGCGATTCGAAGGAAAAGGGCGCGGCAGTGGATGTGGTCGATCCGAAGGGCGAACGTGTTCTTTCGCTCGAAGAGGCGACGAAGGCGCAGAATATCCAGTTCACGCAGGCGGGTTTTTACGACATCCGCCGGCCGAACGGGCGCAACGAGTTAGTGGCGGTAAACGCGGACCGGCACGAGAGTGACCTCACGCCCGTTCCCCCGGACAGTCTAACGCTGTGGCAGAATACAGCGCAGGGGACGGCGAACGCCGGGAGCGCGCCGGGCGAAGAGCAGAAGCCGGTGTCTTTGTGGTGGTATGTCATGCTGGCAGCATTATTGCTTGCATTGGCCGAGTCCTTGCTGGGGAATCAACATCTTTCCGTTGATAAAGAGGCTGCGGTATGAAACCTTTGGATGGCTTGAGCGCGTATTTGGGGGCCGTGGAAAAACGGCTTCGCCTGCTGGCGCTATCGCGCGGCATTGCGGCGACAGCCGGGATGGCGCTGGTGTCGACCGTTGTGGCGGTGCTGGTCATCAACCAGTTCGCTTTTTCGAATCCGAGTGTGATTGGCGCGCGCGTATTCCTGTTCCTCGGCATCGCCCTGGCGATCGGGTTGGCGCTCATCATACCCGTAATCCGTCTCAACCGCAGGCACGCGGCGAAGCAGGCCGAAGCTCAGTATCCGCAGTTTGAAGAACGTCTGCTCACGTTCACGGAGCGTATCGAACAGAACCCGAGCGACCCGTTCCTGCATCTGCTCGCGTCGGATACGCTGCGGGTGGCGCAGAACGCGCAGCCGCACGCGGTCGCGAAGAGCGCGGCGATTTTCGGATTCTCGTCGGCGGCGGTGATCTCGGCGCTGGTGTTGATCTGGCTGGCGGTTTCGGGGCCGGGGTTCATGGGCTACGGGGCGGGCTTGTTGTGGGCAGGGCTGCCGAAGGGCACGACCAAACCGTTCTATGCGGTACAGGTGCAGCCGGGGAATCGGACGGTCCGCAAGCGCAGCGATCAGTTGATCAGCGCGCACCTGACGGGTTTCACAGCGCCGAAGGTTCGCTTCTTCGCGAAGTATGCGAGCGCGTCGCAGTGGGAACAGGCGGAGATGGCGACGGAGCCGGGCGGCACGGCGTATCAGTTCCTGATCGCGGGAGTTCCGGAGACGCTTGAGTATTACGTGGAGGCGGGCGGGGTGAAGAGCGACACGTTCAAGCTGAACGTGGTCGATTTGCCCGGAGTGAAGAAGATTCGCGTGACGTATCACTTCCCCGGCTGGCTGGGTGAGAAGGATGCGGTGGAAGATCCGGGCGGCGATCTGCGCGCCGTGGAAGGCACGGTGGCCGAGGTTGCGATCACGACGGACAAGCCGCTGGCGACCGGCGTCCTGATGCTGGACGACGGCTCGAAGATTTCGTTGAGTGCGGGCAAGAACGGACTGCCGACGGCTTCGGTGCCGATCAAGAAGGACGGCGTGTATCACATTGCCGCGATGGAAGGCGGCGAGGATGTGCGACTGAGCGAAGACTACTTCATCGAGGCGCAGCGCGACAAACCGCCGGAGATCAAGATGACGCGGCCGGGCAAGGACTACAAGGCGTCGCCGATCGAAGAAGTGGCGGTCACGGTGGAGGCGAAGGACGACTTCGCGCTGAAGGCGCTCGAGCTGCACTACTCGGTGAACGGCGGGCCGGAGAAGGTCGTGCCGATGCAGTCGGGCGGGAAGACGGCGACGGGGACATCGACGATCTCGCTGGAAGATTTCAAGGTCGAGCCAGGCGATGTGGTGAGTCTGTACGCGGTGGCGAAGGACGCGCGGACATCGACCAGCACGGACATCTACTTCATCGAAGCGCAGCCGTTCGAGCGGAATTATACGCAATCGCAGCAGGCGGGCGGCGGTGGCGGCGGCGGTGGGGACGACGATCAGGATCAGAACAAGATCTCGCAGCGTCAGAAGGAAATCATCGCGGCGACGTGGAATCAGTTGAAGGGCATCGGCGCGAAGGGGACGGACAAGGATAATGCGGCGTTCCTGGCGGGCGTGCAGTCGAAACTGCGCGATCAGGCGAAGTCGCTGGCAGAGCGCATGAAGGCGCGGCAGTTGACGGAAGCGGGCGACTCGTTCAAGAGCTTCGTGAAGGATATGGAAACGGCCGTGGAAGCGATGGGTCCGGCCTCCGAGAAGTTGAAGGGCGCGAACTGGAAGGATGCGCTCGGACCGGAGCAGAAGGCGCTGCAATATCTGATGCGCGCGGAAGCGACGTCGCGCGATATTCAGGTGGCGTTCGGTAATCAGCGAAGTGGCGGTGGCGGTGGCGGTGGCGGCGCGGGAGCTCGCGATATGGAAGGGCTCTTCGACCTCGAACTGGATACGGAGAAGAATCAGTACGAGAGCAATCAGTCGAAATCCTCCGGCGGGCAGCAGGCGCAACAGCAGCAGCAGATCGATGAAGCGCTGCAGAAGTTGGAAGCGCTGGCGCGGCGTCAGCAGGAACTTGCGGACCAGCAGAAGAAGGGTCAGCAGCAGACCTCGCAGCAGCGGTGGCAACAGGAGATGTTGCGGCGCGAGGCGGAACAGTTGCAGCGGCAGTTGGAGCAGCTCACGCGCGGGCAGCAGAGCCAGCAGTTGAGCCGCAATCAGCAGGGTCAGCAACAACAGGGCCAGCAAGGCCAACAGCAGCAGGGGCAACAGGGTCAACAAGGCCAGCAGGGGCAGCAAGGCCAACAGGGGCAGCAAGGTCAGCAAGGCCAGTCGCAGGGGCAGGCCGGACAACAACAGGGTCAGCAAGGCCAGCAACAGCAGGGGCAATCGGCTCAGGGCCAGCAACAGCAGCAACAGAACGCGCAGCAGCGGGCGATGCAGAGCCAGCAGAATTCGGTGCGCGGGGCGAGTCCGCAGCAGATGCAGCAGATGCTCGACCGATTGAACCAGGCGATGGAAGACATGCGCGGTGCGGCGTCTTCACAGCAGGCGGGCACTCCGCAGGGCGAGGCGCAGGCGCGGCGCGCGGCGGATCGTCTGAAGGAAGCGGAGCAGATGTTGAGCGGCATGCGCGGCAAGGAAGCGTCGAACCAGGTGGAAGACCTGGCGCGGCAGGCGGAAGATCTGGCGCGTCGTCAGCAGGCGTTCGAAGGGCAGATGCGCAAGGCGTTCGGACAGGACGCTCCCGGGCTGACGCGCGAGCAGGCCAACCAGCTCGCGGGTGAGAAGGAAGGCGAGGCGCAGGATCTGAAGCGGCTCGAGCAGGGAATGCAGAGTGCGGTGCGCGATCTGCAGACTTCGCAGCGGAAGGCGGCGACGAAGATGCGCGAGGCGCTCGGCGAACTGCAGCAGGCGGAGATCCAACGCGACATGCAGCGGAATGCGGATTGGATCCGGCGCGGCATGGGCGGGTATGCGGTGATGTCGGAGGCGACAATCACGCAGGGCGTCAACGAGCTGAAGGAGCAGTTGAAGCAGGTTCAGCAGGCGATGTCCAAGGACGGCAAGGGAACGGGCAAGGAAGATACCAAGCTCGCGGAACAGGCGCTCGGGCAGGTCGAGAAGCTCCGCCAGCAGATGGAAGCGATGGGCGCGCAGCGCGGTCAGCAGGGTCAGAACGGACAGCGCGGTCAGCAATCCTTGCAGCGCGGACAGCAGGGGCAGCAAGGCGGACAACAGGGACAGCAGGGTCAGCAAGGACAACAGGGCCAGCAGGGCCAGCAGGGCCAGGGACAACAAGGCCAGCAAGGGCAACAGGGCCAGGGACAACAGGGTCAACAGGGACAGCAAGGCGGACAGCAGGGCCAGCAAGGTCAACAGGGTCAGGGCCAGCAGGGACAAGGTCAGCAAGCCGGCGGACAGCAGGGCGGCGGACAGCAGGGCGGCCAGATGAACGGCGGTCCGACGAATGGCGGCGGTGGTGGCAATCGCGGGTACGCGAATGGGAATCCGAATGGCGGACCGTGGTATGGCAACGGCGATCCGCGCAACGGCAACGTGCGTCCCGAGGATTTCCAGAGCAACTACAGTCAGACGCTGCAGACCCTCCGGCAACTCGAGCAGCAGGCGCAGGGGAACGATCCCGCGATGGCGAAGGATCTGCAGAATCTGATCCGCGACATGCAGCGGCTGAATCCGAACACCTACGCGAACGATCCGCTGCTGGCCGAGCGTATTCAGGGGGCGCTGATGGGCGGCGTCCAGCAAATCGAAATGGAACTCCGCCGCAAGGTGGAGGACGCCAACGGCACCGGCAGTGTGCGTAGCGCAGGCGGCGAGAAGGTTCCGCAGGGCTACCAGGACAAGGTCGCCGAATACTATCGCAAGCTCAGTAAGGGCAAGCAGTAGAGCCCGGACGGCTTCACCGGCGAGGTTGACAGGGCTGCATCTCACGTTAGACTGTCAGGATGCGGGTTCCTCGAATATCGGGCGCAGTGTGTGCGGTGGCGGGCATCTCGCTGATGTACTGGATCTGTGCCGCGACTCGGGCTGCATACCGGCCGTTCTGGTTCGACGAGATCGTCACGTGGCATGTCGCGCGACTGCCGAGTGTGGCGGCGATCTGGGCGGTGCTACACCAGGGTGTCGACCAGGAGACGCCGTTTACCCATTTGGCGGTACGGCTCTCTCATAGCCTTTTCGGCAGCGGGTATCTGGCAACCAGGCTGCCCGCGCTGACCGGATTCTGGATCATGCTGCTCGGCGTGTACGCGTTTCTGAAACGCCGCCTACCGACGGAGTATGCGCTGATCGGGATGGCGTTTCCGATGCTGACCTTCGCGTGGTCCTACGCCTTCGAAGCGCGAGCGTATGGAGTGGTGCTGGGGTGCGGCGCGGTGGCACTGGTGGCGTGGCAGAACGCGGCGGAGGGCCGTTGGCGGCGGCTGTCGCTGGTGGCGATTTCGATGAGTCTGGCGCTCGCGTTGGGCAGCCATCTCTTTTCGGTATTGCTGGCGATTCCGCTGGTATTCGGCGAGGGATTCCGTACGCTCGAGCGGAAGCGCGTGGACTGGGCGATGTGGGGCGCCTTCGCGGCGGGTGCGCTCGGGCTGTTGACTTATCCCGACTCGTTGCAGGTAACGCGGGACTGGGACATGACCGGGCTGCAACCGAGTTTCCTGCAATTCCCGGAGCTTTACGATACGCTGTTCCGAAACGCCATCGCGCCCCTGCTGATCGCGGGGCTCGCGGTGTGCGTGCTCACCCGGCGGGAGAAGGACAAGAGCGTGGGAGGGCCGATTCTTCCGCGCCGCGAGACGGCCGCGCTGCTCGGCTTCGTGATTGCGCCCGCGGTATTTTTTGTCGGCCGCTACGTATCGAACCGGTTTGTCTACAATCCGCGGTATGGGATGGTGTGCGTGATCGGCGCCTCCTGCGGGATCGCGGTCGTGCTCTTCCGGGCCGCGGGTGGAGGACGCAGGGCAGGTGCGATCATCCTCGGCGTGATGGTCGCATGGCTGGGGTTGGCGCGCGGACGGGAGGCGTTTTCGAATCGGGAGGATCCGCGGCTGCAGTTCGAGGAGGACAATCCCGTCCTGGTGGCGGCCATGGCGAAGAACACCCCGGTGGTAGTGGTCGATCCGCTCAGCTTCCTGGCGGCGGACTTCTATATGCCCGCCGATACGCTCGAGCGTCTCAGCTACATTACGGCGGACCGCGAGATTGCGCGTCAGTACGAATGGCAGGACATCGTCGATCAGTTGGTGACTCGCGAGACTCGAGCTCTACCAGTGCGAGCCCACGTGGAACCGCTGCGGGATTACGTCGCGCGGCATCCACGTTTCATGCTGCATACGATGGGCGGGTCGCACTGCCTCTTCGACGTCCTGATGCGAGGGGGCTGGCGGCTGACGTTAAGCGATCAGCGGGGGCGAGAATTCCTCTACGAAGTTACCGCGCCGGGAGAGCCGGTCGGCGAGGACGCGGGCGTGCCGCGGTGAGCGCTGCGGCGGCGGGCGCCATCAGGGGGCCTGCAACGTAAGCCGCGCGACAGCAAGGTGCTGATGCGCGGGGGATGGCGGCGGACCTTGAGCCGGTCTATGGGGCCGGGGCCGCAACAATATCATGCTGCCGCGGTGGGGTAGGGTTGAGGCGACGGGCGCGATCAGGCGGGATATGGCGGCTGACCCTGAGCCGGTCAGCGAGGCCGCGGACGGGCCGCTACAATGATCGTGCCTCCGCGGTGAAGCAGCGTCGAGGCCGCTGTGAGCGCCGCGGCGGCGGGTGCGATCAGCGAGCCTGCGACGTAAGCCGCGCCGACGGCGAAACGGCCGACGCGCGGCGGCTTGCCGGTGAGCGCATCGAAGAGGACATTCGGCGTCGGGCCGATGGCGTTCAAGGCGCTTTGGATCCAACCGAAGCAATCGTACTCGAATTCCTGGTGGGCGGTGCGAAGCACTTCGAATCCGGCAGTGTTCAGCAGACGCGGCAGGGAACGCGCGGTGAAGTGATACAGGTGGCGCGGGACATCGAGATGGAGCCAGTGGCCGCCGAAAACGCGGGCTTGGAGTCCTCCGAAATCGGGGACTGCCAATAGCAGGACGCCGGTGGGCGACAGGATCGAACGCAACTGCGCCAGACATTCGACGGGCGCCGGAACGTGCTCCAGGACATGCCACATGGTGACGCAATCGTAGGGCGCGAGCGTGGCGGCCTGCTCCAGGGTGCGGAAGATGGCGTGCTTTCCTTCGTCCGGGCGATGGTGCGGTTCTACGCCTACGGCAGTCCAGCCGGCGGCGCTGGCAGTATCGAGGAAAGCGCCGTCTCCAGAGCCCAGGTCGAGCAGCCGGGCTCCCGCGGAGGGTGAGATATGCCGGGCCACCAGACGGCGGCGCCGCCAGTTGCAGAGCCTGCCGGTGAAGGAGTGGCGGTTCCCGTAGTATCGCTCGCGGTAGTAGGTCTCGATGCGAGCGGGTGCGGGGAGGGTCATTGCGATGCGGCATTCCGAGCAGCACGCGATCTCGAACTTCTCGCCAGTGATCGGGTCAGAGACCTTTCGGGCAGGAGTGTTCAAACCCCCGCTACACAGGGGGCACACCTGAGCGATCCTTGCCCTTGATATTGCCGAAGCCACGCTTCTTTTTCATCCTCCGGGCGAGGTTAAAGCGTAGCAGATAGAGTTAGCTGGCGCACAATGATCGAGTACCATTTCGGAGCCAATACTCTTATTCGGCCCGGGGTTTCGAGTGAGGCTAAGATGTTTGCAACCCCAGGCCAAATAGGGTAATCTCTATGGATATAGAGAGGATCAATCCCCAGCGAAATTAGGTGATTATGGCAACATCCACCGAGGAAGCCTTATTTCAACGCGAACAGCTTGAAAATCAACACGTTAAAACCGTCCGAGAGGAGATCGAAACCTTCCGGACGAAAGCAATGGCCTACCTCGCAGGGGAGATTACGGACGCCGACTTCCGTCCATTCCGGCTGAAGCACGGGATCTACGGACAGCGCCAGCCAGGCGTTCAAATGGTCCGATGCAAAATCCCCAGCGGGTTAATGACCGCTGAGCAGGTGGGGCAATTTGCGCGAATCGCCGACGAATTCGGCGGTGGCCGCGGCCATCTGACGACGCGCCAGAATATTCAATATCACTTCGTCCCGCTCGCCCGCGTTCCGGACCTGATGCACCTTCTGGCCGACGTAGGGCTCACCAACCGGGAAGCCTGCTACAACACGGTCCGCAACGTAACTGCGTGTCCCTGGGCCGGGTTGGCGCAGGACGAAGTCTTCGACGTGCGCCCTTATGCGCAACGCCTTGCCTACGCGTTCCTCCGCAAGGACCTCACCGGCAATCTGCCGCGCAAGTTTAAGTTTGCGTTCGATGGCTGCAGCCACGACGATTGCGTAGTGGGCGCGATCAATGACGTCGGACTGCGCGCGGTGATCAAGGACGGGAAGCGCGGTTTCCGCATGGTGATCGGCGGCGGCCTCGGACCGCTCCCGACCGAAGCGCAGTTGCTCGAAGAGTTCGTGCCCGAAGAGCGCCTGCTCAACAAGTGCGAAGCGATTCTCCGCGTGTTCAACCAGTACGGAAATCGCAAGAACAAGAACACGGCGCGGATGAAGTTCGTGATGCGCAATCGCGGGCTGGAATGGATGCGCGAGCAGATCGATCTGGAGTATGCGGACATTCTGCAGAATGGCGGGATCGCGTGGCCCGAGATCGTGCCCGAAGGGTTTGGCGGCTACGAATCGAACCCGAAGCCACTGGGGAATGGCGCTCTGCTTCCGGTGGTGAACCAGGCGTCGAGCGGCGACGCGGCGTACGACACGTGGCTCGAAACCAACGTGCGCGAACAGAAGCAGACGGGCTACGCCGCGGTGACGGTGACCGTCGATCAGGGCAACCTGACGGGCGATCAACTGCGCGGCCTCGCGAAGCTGGCGTCAACGGCCGGAGACGGACTGGTGCGTACAGCGGTCAATCAGAACGTGGTGCTCGGTTTCATTTCGCTGGCGCGGCTGCCGCAGGTTTATCACGCGCTCCGCGACTTGAATTTGGGCAGCGCGGGTGCGGGCCAGATCGGAGACGTGCTGACCTGCCCGGGCGCATACACGTGCAATCTCGGGATCACGAAGACGATGAATCTGGGCGCGGCACTGCAGGAGACCGTGCGCCAGTACACGGACCCCGAAGTGCGCCGGCTGACGATCAAGGCGAGCGGCTGTCCGAATGCGTGCGGCCATCACTGGATCGCCGACCTGGGTTTCTACGGTAATGCGCGAAAGATCGAAGGGCGCGAAGTGCCGTACTACCAGATGCTGCTGGGCGGCGGGTACGACGAGCAGGGCATCATGCGGTTCGGGATGGCGATTCAATCGCTGCCCGCGCGGCTTGCTCCGCAGGCTATGGAGCGCGTGTTGAACCACTTCCAGGCCAACCGCCTGCCGGGCGAGCGCTTCCGCGACTACGTCCTGCGTATGAAGATCGAAACTTTCCGCGAGTTGACGGCGGATCTCGCCAAGCCCGCCGAAATGTTCCCCGAGATCTACCAGGACTGGGGAGATTCGGAAGCGTACTCCTTGCAACTGGGCCGCGGCGAATGCGCGAGTTAGTCGGATAGCGTCCGCATTTTATCGTGCCCATGTTATCGTGCCATTGATGGCCAAGATTTCCCGCGTTCTCATCAGCGTCACTGACAAGACAGGCATCGTCGAATTCGCCGCCGCGCTGGCGGAAACCGGCGCCGAACTGATCTCGACCGGCGGGACGGCGCGCATGATTCGCGACTCCGGCATCCCGGTGAAAGACGTCAGTGAAGTTACCGGATTCCCCGAGATGCTCGACGGGCGCGTGAAGACGATGCACCCGAAGATTGCGGGCGGCATTCTCGCGATGCGCGGCAACTCCGAGCACATGGAGGCGATCGCGGTGCACGGGATTCTGCCGATCGACATGGTGGTGGTTAATCTCTACCGCTTCGAAGAGGTCGCTGCAAAGGCGGGCGCGCATCTCGAAGATCTGATCGAGAATATCGATATCGGCGGGCCGACGATGCTGCGCGCCGCCGCGAAGAATTATCAGGATGTCGCGGTGGTTGTGTCGCCGGACGATTACGACGAGATCATTCGCGAGATGCGCGCTTCCGGCGGCGAGCTCGCGCTAGCCACCAAGTGGCGTCTTGCGAAGAAGGTGTTTCGCACGACAGCGGACTACGATTCGGCGATCAGTGCGCGGCTCGAGCAGGTGGAAAACGCTCCGGTGCTGCCGGGAGATCTGGCGATCCGCGCGTCGAAGCTGATCGACCTGCGGTATGGCGAAAATCCGCACCAATCGGCCGCACTGTACGGACGCCGGGGGCAGGGAATCGCGGGCGCGGAGCAGCTGCACGGCAAGGAACTCAGCTACAACAATCTGGTGGATCTGGATGCGGCCTGGCAACTGGTCAATGAGTTCGACCGGCCGGCGGTAGCGATCATCAAACACACGAATCCGTGCGGCTGCGCCGAGCAGGACACGCTCGTGGAGGCCTATCGAAAGGCATTCGAGGCGGACCCGGTCTCGGCGTTCGGCGGGGTGGTCGGCATCAATCGCACGGTCGATGAGGAGACCGCGCGCGAGCTTGCGAAGACTTTCCTGGAGGCGATCGCGGCGCCTGACTATACGGCCGAAGCGGTCGAGGTGCTCACCGCGAAGAAGAATCTACGATTGATGCGTGTGGCGGCGGGCACGGATCCGCTGGTGGTGAAATCGATCTCGGGCGGATATCTGGCGCAGACCGCCGACACGGCGAAACTGGAGCGCGCGCAGGCGAAGGTGGCGACGAAACGAGCTCCGACCGAACAGGAGTGGGTGGCGTTGGAATTCGGGTGGAAGGTGGCGAAGCACGTGAAGTCGAACGCGATTGTTTATGCGCGTGCGGGGCAATCGGTGAGCGTCGGCGCGGGGCAGATGAGTCGCGTGGACTCGGTGAAGATCGGGGCGATGAAGGCGATTTTGCCGGTGGCGGGTACGGTGGTGGCGTCTGATGCGTTCTTCCCGTTTGCCGATGGGTTGGAAGAAGCGGCGAAGAATGGCGCGACGGCGTTTATTCAGCCTGGCGGGTCAATGCGCGATCAGGAAGTGATCGACGCGGCCGACCGGTTAGGGGTCGCGATGGTGTTTACAGGCGTGCGGCACTTCCGGCACTGAGCGAGAAATCAATCGGAGCCGCGACGGTTAGGGAGCGGTGGCGTTGTTCGGGCGGCCACCGCTCCGTAACCGTCGCGGCTCTGATTGGGGCGCGTGCATTTTCGCGCGCATGCCGACAGGCGACGAAAAACGATCGCCTGTCCCACTTACATCATCAGGCCGGTGATGGCGATTGCCAGGCCGGCGATTCCGGCGATGGCGCCGATCACGGGGAAGAGTTTCTTGCGCGAAATGAAGTACAGGGAACTCAGCACGAGGCCGATTTCCAGCAGGCCTTCGCCGAAATCGTAGCGTAGTGCGCGGTGCTCGTCGGCCTCGGCGGCTTCGTCGTCGGCCTTCGCCTCTTCCTGGATCTGCTTACTCTGCGCTTCGTACTTGACCTTCTGCGCCGCGTAGTCGGCCAGCAATTTGTCGACGCCCTCGGTCTTGCCGCCAAAGACGCGCACCAGATTTTCGCCTAGCTCAGCACTGTGCAGTTTTACACGCGTCGCCTGATAATATGCCCAGGCATCGTTGGATTTCGATTTGTGGATGATCGCCGCAGTGTGCGTGCGATGGCTTGCGATAGTGACTACGGCCAGCAACACTGCCAGGATGGAGGCCATGATCCCGACCTTCTGACCCAGGGGATCTTTCTCGTGTTCGGTTTCGTGGTGGATCTCAAGTTCTGCCATAGGCGGATTTCCGTATTATAGAGGCTCCAGTGTATAGAGACGAAGAATTCATGCGGGAGGCTCTGGCGCTGGCGCGCGCCGGTGCGGTGGCGGGGGAAGTGCCGGTGGGCGCGGTGTTGGTGAACGCGGGCGAGATTGTCGGGCGCGGCAGCAATGCGCCCGTGGCGCAACTCGACCCGACGGCGCATGCCGAGATCCTGGCGATTCGGGAGGCGGCCCTGCGACTGCAGAATTACCGGCTGACGGGTACGACGCTTTACTGCACGCTCGAACCTTGTGTGATGTGCGCCGGAGCGCTGGTCGCGGCGCGGATCGAGCGCGTCGTGTTCGGCGCGCGAGATCTGCGGTTCGGCGGGGTACGGAGTAAGTTCCAACTGGCCGACTCGGAGCTGCTCAATCACCGCCTCGAGGTAGTGGAAGGCGTGCTCGGGGTCGAGTGCGTGGAGTTGCTGCGGGAATTTTTCGAGAGCAGGCGTTAGCGGCGAAGGTACGAATCGTCGCCTTTGATCCAATCGTCGCGGCGCGGGGTGAAAACGTCCGTCACCACGCAATCTTCGAGTGCGACAACACCGTGCGGGACGTTCGGCGGAATCACCAGCGATTCGCCGGCGCTCACCACTACATCCTCGCCGCCGATGTGGAACTTGAGCGCGCCGCTCTCCACGTTGGCCACCTGTTCATTGATGTGAAAGTGCTCCGGCACCACCGCGCCCTTCCGAATGTTCAAACGCGCGATGGTCATGTGCTCCGTGTGCACCACTTTGCGCACGATTTGCGGGTTCATCTGCTCGGCGGGGAGTCGTTCCCAATTGTACAGGGTCATGCAGCGTATTCTAACAGCCGCTAGGGCTACGGTATGATGAAGGCTTATGAAGGGTGTCGTTCTAGCCGGAGGAACCGGGAGCAGGCTATTCCCGTTGACCAAGATCACGAATAAGCATTTGCTGCCGATTTACGATCGGCCGATGATCTATTACCCGATTCAGATTCTGGTGGATGCAGGCATACAAGAGATTCTGATTGTCACCGGAGGTCGCAATTCCGGGGATTTTCTTCGCCTCCTCGCCAACGGGCGCCAGTTCGGGCTCAAACACATCAACTATACGTATCAGGAAGGCGAAGGCGGGATCGCCGACGCGCTGGCGCTTGCCGAGCACTTCGCAGACGGCCAGAAGGTCTGCGTCGTGTTGGGCGATAACATCATCGAAGGCAATATCAAGGACGCCGCCGATACCTTCCGCAAGCAAGCGGACGGGGCGCACATCCTGCTGAAGGAAGTGCAGGATGCGGAGCGATTCGGCGTCGCCGAAGTTTCGGGCGACCGCATCGTGGGGATCGAAGAGAAGCCGAGCAAACCGAAATCGAATTACGCGGTCACCGGAATCTACATGTACGACGCGAGCGTTTTCGACAAGATCAAAACGCTGGTGCCCTCGGGCCGCGGCGAACTCGAAATCACCGACGTGAATAACGCCTACATCCGCGAAGGCACGATGAGTTTCTCGTATCTCGATGGATGGTGGACGGACGCGGGCACGTTCGATTCCCTGCTGCGCGCAACCAATTTGGTGGCGCAATCGGCGCCGAAACCGACGGACGAGGAAAAGGCGGTCACGGTCTGATGTCCGACGATACTCTTCTTGGCGGGGCGAGGATCCTTGCCGCGTCCGGCGAACTGAACCTGGCCGTGCCGCAATGCGAACGCGGCATCGGGAGCCTGATTCAATCGCCGAATTCGGAACACCTGATCGCCGGCGTAAAGGTGGAGCCTTTCGCCGTCTTCCCGGACGATCGCGGATATTTTCTGGAAGTGCACCGCATGGGGCGCGGGCTGGCAAAAGGCTTTCCTACCGAGACGACGCAGATGTCGGCGGCGCTCAACTATCCGGGGACGATCAAGGCCTTCCACTTTCATCTTCACCAGCACGATTGCTGGGCTCCGGTGTACGGCATGCTGCAGGTAGCGCTGGTCGATCTCCGGCTCGGCTCGCCCACGTTCGGCGCGCGCAATACTCTGTACGTGGGACCGTTGCGGCCGTGGCAGATTCTGATTCCACCCGGTGTGGGGCATGGGTACAAGACGATCGGCAACAAGGAAGCCATGCTGGTGTATCTCACCGACCGGTTTTACAATCCCAAGGACGAAGGACGCATTCCTTATAACGATCCCGGGATCAATTATGACTGGGAGACGCAGAACAAGTAGTTATCCGGCTGCCAATCGGCGGGCGGATTAGGATCTTTTTTCCATGAAAATTCTGGTTACGGGTGGGGCGGGCTTTATCGGCTCGGCGTTTGTGCGAATGGCGATCGCGGATACCGACATGCACGTCGTCAACTTAGACAAGTTGACGTACGCCGGGAATCTGGAGAATCTGGCACCGGTCGATTCCGCCGACCGGTATCGCTTCGTGCAGGCTGATATCTGCGACGCGGACGCGGTGGAAGCGACTGTCAGCGAGGAGCGGCCGGACGCGATCGTGCACTTCGCGGCGGAGTCGCACGTCGACCGCAGCATCCTCTCGCCCGATCCGGTGATCCGGACCAATTTCAATGGGACGTTCACGCTGCTCGAAGCGGCGCGGCGTCACAAGATCGCGCGGTTCGTGCACGTGTCGACCGACGAAGTATATGGCAGCCTGGAGGCTCCGGCGGAAGCCGACGAGGCGTATCCGCTGAACCCGAGCAGTCCGTATTCGGCGTCGAAGGCGGCGAGCGATTTGCTGGCGCGATCTTACTTCGTCACCTACAAACTTCCCGTGGTGATCACGCGCGCGTCGAATAACTACGGGCCGTACCAGTTTCCCGAGAAGCTGATTCCGCTGATGATCTCCAACGCGCTCGACAATCAGCCGCTGCCGGTCTATGGAGATGGACAGCAGGTTCGCGACTGGTTGTATGTGTACGATCATTGCCGCGGCATTCTGGCGGTGCTCAACAAGGGGCGCGACGGAGAGATCTATAACATCGGCGGCAATCGTTCGCTGCCAAATCTGGACGTGGTGCACCAGATGCTACAACTGACCGGCAAGAGCGAGAGCCTGATCGTGTATGTGAAGGACCGGCCGGGGCA
>JAOAPT010000802.1 GCA_025463045.1 Candidatus Solibacter sp. | reverse complement strand
ACGCTCAAGTGCGCCCGGTCGTACAACAGATTTCCGTTGGTGTCCATGCCGTGGAGGTAGAAGATGCGCAGGCCGTCGCTATTTTCTCGCGCCTGCCAGATGTTGCCTTGGCCATCAATGCACCACCCCCAGACCCCAAGCTCCTCGCCCGTTACATCGCTAAACTCGTTGGCCTGGATGTTGCCATCGCCGTTGCTGTCGCGCCAGATGAAGGAGGAACTCTGAGGTACAATACCCGGCAAAAAGGCGCTACCGCCCACGTGTGTCGGAGCGACAAACCCGGAGGGAACGGCGATTTCGCCCTCCAAGCGGTAGATGGCAAGGTGGCTGGCGTACTGGTCCGTCGTGAACATGTACTTGTGGCCCATGATGCTGCGGACGGCGAGGATGGAGTTCCACTCCGCCGTGGGCGGGGTGAAGCTGAGCCGCGGATCGGTGGGGTACTTCAGGGTATGGATGGTCATGCCCTTCCAGGTGGCCTCTTTGCCGGGCCCTTGTGAGTAGTCCATGGTGAAGTGTTGGCGCTTGGTGTAGACATCGAGGCCATCGGAGGCGGGGTCGGCCACGGCGACATCGATGAACTCCAGTCCTTTGAGTTCCCACTGAAGGACGCCGGAAGGGGAGAACTTGCGGATGTCGGAACCCCCGACGGTGCTGGCGACGTAGATGTTGCCGGCGCTGTCGGCGCCTACGCCGACGGGGCTGATGAGCTTTTGATCGCCCATTTCCCCGGGATTGCCGGAGTAGATGCCGCCGTTGGCGCCGAAGGTGGCGACCAGGCGCGGGCTGGACGAGACGTCGTAAAAGAGGATCTGCTGGCGCGGTCCGGCCTCGGCGACCAGCAGCCGGCCCGCGGGGTCGAAGGCGAGATCGCGGGGATCGATCACATCGGCGATTTCCCCGGGGAGTTGCGTGCCGTCGGCGGCATATTGAAGGATGCGCGCGTGGTTTTTGCTGTCCGGCGTCTGAATCACCCAGAGAGTGCCTTCCGGAGCGAGAACCAGTTTACCGGGACGGTCGCACGGGAAGGTCCGCAGCAGTGCCATCGTCTCCACCTGGTATACGCGAATTTCGCTCTGGAAAGGATTGCTGACGAACAACTCGGCATCGTTCGCTGCGAGGCCGGCGACGGGGGCGTCCACCGGTTCCGCCACCTCATTGACCACCAGGAAAGAGGCACGCAACGTGCCGCTCGTGCCACCCTTACCGCCCATGAACGCGACGCCTGCCGTTACGTCCTGCGCACGCCGCCTGGAGATCCCGAACCAGTAATGTCCCTTCGGCGGCCATATGCCGGCGTTAGCCAGAGTGCCGCCATGGCTGTCCAAGCGCCCGGAGAGGAAGAAGTAGCGCGCGTTCCCCGCGAGGGCCTTCCCGCCGAGCCGGCCCCGGCCGTGCGTATTCCCCGCGCTCCCCACAGGGCGGCCGTCGCGATACACGCCAGCCTCTCTTCCCGATTCGTCCCACAAACTATTCGTGTAGACGGTCCCGTCCGGGGCCACCCGGATCGCTTCTATTGAGGACTGCACCCAGGAAGTCACGCCGCCGAAGGAATTGCCGACCCAGGACGTTCGGTAGGCTACCGCGTCGCCGGCCCGGACGTGAATCATCAAGGCGACGCAGGCGAGCAGAATCGCCACCACCCCGAAAATGGCGCGTACGAACCGAGGTGGACTGGCGAATCGCATGACCAGATTTCACTTCGTCGCAGGTCGACGGTCGTGCGCGTATAAGATGTCGTGGGTGAATAGAAAGTCGCAGAGCGCCACGATCTTGAAGGTTTCGGGTGTATTGCGTCAGAAGCGCCGGGCGATCGGTATGCGGTTCGCGAGCAGGCAGGCGCGGGGATAGTGGCGGCGACAATGCTGGCAGGTAGGGCCGGCAGCGCGCCGAGTCCGTGATGGGACCGGCGGGCCACCGCTAGGACAGGCACTATGCACAGAAAGAGCCAGGAGCAGGAAGCCAGCAGGCCGAGGTCGGGTTGCGATTGCGCCAGGTGCGGACCGCCTCGCCGGCTGCGATTGGGGGCACGGGCATGAATTAATAATGAGTAAGTGAGCCGCCTCGGCCACGGTTAAGGCGAGCGTACCCTGGTCGGCATTCGCCTCTCCGTGAAGACGTACAAGCCGAGAGATCGCGCGCGAGGGTCGACAGCCGAGCAGAAAAACGCAAGCGCGCGTTGCCACACCGTAGAGTGGCAGGTTGATAAGTTGATAAATCGGGCCGGCGTCGGTCGCTGCCGCCGCAAATCTTAGTTCAGGCTGCAGTACGCCGGCGCTTCATTGCCCAGACCGCGAGCTCCGTCCGGTTCTTGACTTCAACTTTCCGGAATAATCTGCTGAGGTAATCGCGGACGGTTCCCTCGGCAAGATTCAGTTCGTGAGCGATTTCCTTGTTAAGCTTTCCCTGGCTAACCAAATCGACCAATTGCTGTTCGCGAGGGGTGAGGTCGCGCGACGCAGAGTGGTCGTGGTGCAGGTTCTGTTCTGGCATGTCTCTCCTCAAAATGAACTGGAAACGTCTTCATTGCAATTCGCCTACCACTGCGCTGTTTGTTG
>JAOAPT010000795.1 GCA_025463045.1 Candidatus Solibacter sp. | reverse complement strand
CCCTACGCCGTTCCCGCGGCGCTCGGCCTCTGCTTCCTCTTCGCATGCGTTCGTGTCTGCGGCGATTGGCGCGCCGCGCTGCCCTTCATCGTCTGGCTTGCTTCCGGCTTGGTGGCGGTCCCGTATGTCTACATGGCGGCGAAATACCTGCTGCCCGGCGTTCCCGCCGCGGCGCTGCTCATCGTGCTGCACGCTGCGCGCGTCCGACAGCAGCGTTATCCCCTGACTGTCGCGCTTCTGGTCGCCGTCGGGTGGATCTCGGGCGCGCTCATCGTGATCGGCGACAACACGCTCGCCACGTCGCAGCGCGACGCCGTCAACCGCATCGTCGCGCCCCGTGTGCGCCGCGGGAAACAGGTGTGGGCCGGCGGGCAGTGGGCTTTCCTCTATTACGCCGAAAATGCCGGTGCCAAGGCGCTCGGCAACACGCCGCCGCTGCCCCAACCCGGCGACGAGATCGTGGTCAGCCGCCTCGATTACTACGGCATGCTCAACCGTCTCCCGATCCGCAAGGAACTGCTCAACACGCAATTCGACCAGCGCTGCGGAGTCTTCGTGCTGAACCGCCGCTTCCACGCCGGCTTCTACTCCAACCGCTTCGGCTATCTCCCCTTCGCCCTCGGCTGCGGCGAACTGAACGCCTACGACCTCTACCGCGTCCTCCCAGCTCCCGATCGCGTACCATGAAAAAAATGAAATTCACCACCGCCTTTCTTTTCGCTGCCACTCTCTGCGCGCAATCGTGGATTCCCCAGAACAGCGACACGCGCGCATCGCTGCGCGGCGTCAGCGCGGTCGATGCGAACACGGTCTGGGCGAGCGGCAGCGGCGGCACGTACCTGGTGACCAACAATGGCGGAGCGACGTGGCGCGCCGCGAAGGTGCCCGGCGCTGAGGCGCTGGACTTCCGCGGCATCCGCGCCATCGACGCACGCACCGTCTACCTGATGAGCGCGGGCTCCGGCGACAAGTCGCGGATTTACAATACGACCGACGCGGGCGAGCACTGGGCATTGCAGTTCACCAATCCCGATCCGAAGGGTTTCTTCGACGCCATCGCCTTCTGGGACGCCGCGCACGGCATCGTGGTCGGCGACCAGTTGGATGGCCGCGCCGAAGTCCGCACCACCGACGATGGCGGCGTGCATTGGGAAAGGCGCGATCCACCGCCCGGCCTGCCCAATGAAGGCGCGTTCGCCGCCAGCAATACCTGCCTGACCCTGTTCGGCGCGAACGAGGCATGGTTCGGCACCGGCGGCCCGGGCGCCGCGCGCGTCTTCCATTCGAAGGATCGCGGCCGCACCTGGAGCGTCGCCCCCACGCCCATCCGCAACGATGGCGCCGCCGCCGGCATCTTCTCACTGGCGTTCGACACCCCGCAACACGGCATCGCCGTCGGCGGCGACTATTCAAAGGATAAGGAAGACCGCGCGAACATCGCCATCACTCGCGATGGCGGCGCAACGTGGACCGCACCCGCCGCCGGACCAAGAGGCTTCCGCTCCGCCGTCGCGTATGTGCCCGCTCTCAAGCTATGGATCGCGACAGGCACGTCTGGCTCCGACCTCTCCCCCGACGGAGTGACCTGGAAGACCTTCGACACAGCGTCCTACAACGCCATAAGTTTCGCCGGCCGCGCCGGATGGGCCGTCGGCGCGCAAGGCCACATCGCCGCGTTCAAGCCCGCCGACTAATCAGGAAGCGCCCGGCCAAAGAACGTACTCCAATCGTCCAACAGCGCGATAAGGTTCGCCGGATGGGCCGTCGGCGCGCAAGGCCACATCGCCGCGTTCAAGCCCGCGGACTAATCGCCCAGCGCTCCCCTCACCAAAGGACGCACTTCAATCCGAGCCGCGAACCGTGACTCGCGCTTTGGCGAGCAAGGGAGCGGTGGTCACCCGAAAACGGCCACCGCTCGATCACGCGCGGGGCTCGCCTTTTCGCCGCGCCGTTACGTCACCTTCAATTTACGCCGCTCGACCGGCGAGGAGAACACGATGCTCGTGGTCGGCACGCCGAAGTCGAGCAATTTTTCCACCACCTGTCCCAACTCACTGACGCTCGCCGCGACGACCTTCATAATGAACGCGTCGCCACCTGCCACGTGATGACATTCGATGACGCCTTCCATCGCCTTCACGGCCTTCAGGAACGGCCGGTACTTCGCCCCGTCGCAGCTCATCCGCACGATTGCCAGGATCGGCAAACCTAACGCCTCGCGGTCGATCTCCACGCGATAGCCCGTGACGATCCCGACTTCCTCCAGCCGGCGCAACCGCTCCGCCGTAGCGGCCGGAGAGAGCCCGATGCGCCGCCCGAGCTCCGCATACGACAGGCGGGCGTCTTCCTGGAGCGCCGACAGCAGATTCCTGCCTGTTTCATCCAACAATGCAGTAGATTCAACGGCCATACAGCCATTCTACCGTTGAAAATCTATTCAAAAAAGCGGGAACGCGAGCTATTATTCCTCCAGCATGCTTGAACTCAGCGGACAGCACCTCAGTTTGCCGGAGATCGCCCGCATTGCGAGCGGTTCCGTACCAACCCGTCTTTCGGCCGCGGCCGTCGATCAGATGGAAGGCTCGCGCGAAGTGGTGCGCCGCGTCGCGGAGGCGCACGTCCCCGTCTACGGCATCAACACCGGCTTCGGCAAGCTCTGCGAAGTGCGCATCCCCGACAACGCCATCGACCGCCTGCAACTCAACCTCGTGCGCAGTCACGCCTGCGGGCTCGGCCGTCCGCTCTCGGAGCCGGAGACGCGCGTCATGATGGCGTTGCGCGCCAACACGCTCGCGCTCGGCTATAGCGGAGTGCGGCCGCTGGTCGCGCAGACGCTGGTCGACATGTTGAATCGCGGCGTGCATCCGGTGATCCCGGAGAAGGGCTCCGTCGGCGCCAGCGGCGATCTCGCGCCGCTCGCGCACCTCGCGTTGTGCGTCATCGGCGAGGGCGAAGCGATCTATCGCGGAGAACGCATGCCGGGCGGTGAGGCGCTCCGCCGCGCCGCGATCGATCCGGTCCGATTGGAGAGCAAGGAAGGGCTCGCGCTGCTCAACGGGACGCAGGCGCTCACGGCGGTCGGCGCGCTCGCGCTGTGGCGCGCCACGCGCCTCGCCGGACTCGCCGACGTGGCGGGCGCGATGACGCTCGAGGCGCTGCTCGGCACGCCCGTCGCGTTCGATCAGCGCATTCACGCGGCACGACCGCATCCGGGGCAGGGAATCGCCGCCGGCCGCCTGCGCGCGCTGCTCGACGGCAGCGATGTCGACCCGGCGCGCCGCACCACGCCGGCCCGCGTGCAGGATGCGTACAGCCTGCGCTGCATGCCGCAGGTGCACGGCGCGGTCCGCGGCGCACTCCGCTTCGCGCGCTCCACGGTCGAGATCGAGACTGGCTCGGCGACCGACAATCCGCTGGTCTTCCCCGAGTCGGGCGATGTGCTCTCGGGCGGCAACTTCCACGGCGCGCCGCTCGCGCTCGCGTTCGACTCGGCTGCGATCGCGCTGACGACGCTCGCCTCCATCGCCGAGCGCCGCATCGATCGTCTCGTGAATCCCGATCTCAATCAGGGACTGCCGGCCTTCCTCGCGGCCGACCCCGGCCTGTCGAGCGGCTTCATGATTGCGCACGTCGCCGCCGTGTCACTGCTAGCCGAGTGCAAGGTGCTCGCCCATCCGGCGAGCGTCGACAACCTGCCGACCTCGGGCGGGCAGGAGGACCACGTCTCGATGGGCATGACAGCCGCGCTCAAACTGCGAAGCATCGTCGAGAACGGCGAGTCGATCGCCGCCATCGAACTGCTTGCCGCCGCCGAGGCCCTGCGGTATCGTGAGCCGTTCGAACCTGGCATTCAGTTGCGACGGGTCCGTGATGTGCTGCGCGCGGTCGCTCCGCCGCTCGGCGAAGATCGTCCGCTGGCATACGATATCGAGGCCGTCTCATCGGCCATCCGCGAAGGAAAGTTCGACGAATGGGCCATTCCGGAGTCGCTGCCGGCTCCTGTAGGAGTGATGCAATGAGCATGACCACTTCGATCCGCGCGCCGCGCGGTCCGGCGATCAGTTGCAAGGGTTGGCACCAGGAAGCCGCCCTGCGCATGATCCACAACAATCTCGATCCCGAGGTCGCCGAACGGCCCGACGATCTCATCGTGTACGGCGGCACCGGACGCGCCGCGCGCGACTGGCCGAGCTTCCACGCGATCGTGCGCGCGCTGCGATCGCTCGAAAACGACGAGACGCTGCTGGTGCAATCGGGCAAACCCGTGGGCATCTTCCGCACGCACCCGGAGTCGCCGCGCGTGCTGCTGGCCAATTCCAATCTGGTGGGCCACTGGTCGAACTGGGACGAGTTCAATCGCCTCGAAAACCTCGGCCTCACGATGTACGGCCAGATGACGGCCGGTTCGTGGATCTACATCGGCAGTCAGGGAATCGTGCAGGGCACGTACGAGACGTTCGCGTCGCTCGCGAAGAAGCATTTCGACGGATCGCTCGCCGGCAAGCTCATCGTCTCGGGCGGCATGGGCGGGATGGGCGGAGCGCAACCACTGGCAGCGACGATGAACGGAGCGCGCTTCCTCGGCATCGACGTGGATGCCGCGCGCATCCAGCGGCGCATCGATAGCGGCTATTGCGACCGCATCGCGCACAGCCTTAATGAAGCGCTCGAGATGCTCGCCGGGCCGGAAGCGATCTCGGTGGGGCTCGTCGGCAACTGCGCGGATGTGTTGCCCGAGATGGTGCGCCGCGGCATTGTCCCCGACGTGTTGACAGACCAGACGAGCGCGCACGATCCGTTGAATGGGTATGTGCCGAACGGCATGCCGCTTGCCGAGGCGCTCGTGATGCGGGTCGCCCATCCGCAGGAGTACGTCGCTCGCAGCGTCGCCGCGATGGGCGCGCACGTGGAGGCGATGCTCGCTCTCCGCAAGGCGGGCGCGATCACGTTCGACTACGGCAACAACATCCGCACGCAGGCGAAGAATGCCGGGGTGGAGCGCGCCTTTGACATCCCGGGCTTCGTGCCCGAGTACATCCGCCCGCTCTTCTGCGAAGGGCGCGGGCCGTTCCGCTGGGTCGCCCTCTCCGGCGATCCGGCGGACATCTACCGCACCGATCGCCTCGCCGCGGAGATGTTCCCGCACGATGAGACGCTCGCGCGGTGGCTGCCGCTGGCAAGGCAGCGGATTCAGTTCCAGGGACTGCCTGCGCGCATCTGCTGGCTCGGCTATGGCGAGCGCGCGGAGTTCGGCCTGGCGATCAACGCGCTAGTGCGCTCCGGTGAATTGAAGGCGCCGGTGGTGATCGGGCGCGATCATTTGGACACAGGGTCGGTGGCATCGCCATTTCGCGAGACGGAAGGCATGCGCGATGGCTCGGACGCGATCGCGGACTGGCCTCTGCTCAACGCGCTGGTCAATACGGCGGCGGGCGCGTCGTGGGTGAGCATCCACA
>JAOAPT010000745.1 GCA_025463045.1 Candidatus Solibacter sp. | reverse complement strand
CCCGGTTATGCCTTGGATTCCCTGAGTCCCTTGCGGTCCGGTCGGACCAGTGGGTCCCGCGGCTCCGGTCAGACCGGTTGGGCCGCTCGGCCCGGTCGGACCGGCCACTCCCTGTTGGGCGAGGAGCGCCCAGGGTGCGCCATTGGTAGGCGTATTGTTGATGTTGCCATTGGTGAGGCCGATGTAGCTCGATCCGTTGAAGAAGACCGCATTACCCGTAGCGTAGGTGGTCAGGTTGCTCCAGGTCCCCTGGAACGCGACAGGAGGACCGGTGGGTCCGGTCGGCCCAATCGCCCCCGTGACGCCTTGGACGCCTTGGACTCCTTGGATCCCCTGCGGTCCGGCGAGGCCGGCTGGTCCGGTGTTTCCGGTCGGGCCCGCCGGCCCCGTAGACCCCGTGGCACCTGTAGCGCCCTGCTGGGCGAGAAGCGACCAGGGAGCGCCATTGGCGGGCGAATTATTGAGGTTGCTGCCCGTAAAGCTGATATAGCTCTCTCCGTTGAAGAAGACGGCGGCGCCGGCGGGATAGCTGATCGCGCTGCTCCACACGCCTTGGAATGAAACCGGAGGACCGATCGGACCGGCTGGCCCGCTTGCGCCGGCCACGCCGGGCAGACCCTGCCCGCCTTGCTGACCTTGCGCACCTTGCGCGCCCGGCAGACCAGTCGCTCCAGTCAGCCCCACTTGTCCGGCCGGTCCGGTCGGCCCGAGCGCTCCGGCCTGCGCCAGTATCGCCCAGTGCGGGCCGCCCGCCGCGGCTTCCCGATCCGGTTGGAAGCCTTGGCTTGCCCCCACCGCAATGTAGCTGGATGCCGACGCCACCAATGAAGGAGCGAACGTCACCACGTCGTCCTTCGCATAGCTCGCGGCCTGGCTCCAGGATCCCTTGAAGTGGATCGTCGACTGATCCACGAAGTATCCATTGATGTCGATGACGAGATCCGTCGGATCGGTGACGAAGACCTTGATTCCTCCGTCGGCGCCGGCCGACACGATAGCCGAATTCCCGACGACGATGCCTGTCACGTCATTCAAGATCACAGTGCCCGGCCAATCCTGGTCGTCCGGCCATGCCGACAGCCAGCCGACCGGAGCTCCAGCCTGGGGGACTAGCACGAAATTCAACGAGTACGCCACGGCACGGGGCACGCCGCAGTTCGAGCTGGGCACCGGGATCTGACGCGCGAAATCGCCCTTTTGGGAGGGATCGGCGAGCAGCGAAGGCGGACCGAAAGGGCCCGGCATTCCCGACGAGACGCGAGTGTCGAACAGACGGCAGGGCGGGGTCGAGACGAAGGCCAACGGAGTCGCAGCCGCGATCGCCGCGCCATTTTCGCTTCGCTTGGCGGCGGTGCGCTGTCCGGACGACCAATAGGCGGCCGTCTTCCAGTTCTTCAACGGCGGGTCGAGCGGGCCGCGCAGCTCCGATGTTTGCGCGGAAACGCAGGTAATCGATAGCAGCACCGCGATCAACGGCCGAACCACCAGTCTCTTAGCTACAAACACAAATGACTTCCCTCCACCCCTCATCGGCGATTAGCAGGCGATTAGCAAATGATGGGCGATTAGCAAACGGCAATACTCAACTTATCGGCATCCCAGAGGAAACCGATAGGCCGTTGCGCGGAAAGTACGCGAAAAATTACTCCAGCTTGAGGGAGAGGCGTCCGGCGAGAAACGCGATCTGGTCCACCTGTTCGTCGATCGTCTTCGTGACGCTGCCGATCCCGCTGTGGCCGCCCTTCGTGTCGTAGCGAAGCAGGATCGGGTTCGCCGACGTGTTGGCGAACTGGACCAGCGCAGCCATCTTCCGAGCGTGCGCGGGGTCGACGCGCGTATCGGCGTCGCCGGTGACGAACATGATCGCGGGATAAGCGGCGCCCTTTTTCACGTTGTGATAGGGCGAGTATTTGCGCAGGTACGCGAACTGTTTGGGATCGTCGGCGGAGCCGTATTCGGAGGCCCACCAGCCACCGACGGACATGTTGTGATAGCGCAGCATGTCGAGCAGCGGCGCCCCGCAAACGATCGCGCCGAAGAGGTCGGGCCGCTGAGTCATCATGGCGCCCATCAACAGGCCGCCGTTAGAGCCGCCGATGATGCCGAGGCGCGCCGGCTTCGTGTAGTGGTTGGCGACCAGCCACTCGGCGGCGCCGATGAAATCGTCGAAGACATTCTGCTTGTGTTCAAACATGCCGGCGCGGTGCCACGACTCGCCGAACTCGCCCCCGCCGCGCAAGTTCGCTACGGCGTAAACGCCTCCCAGTTGCGCCCAGGCAACCGCCTGCGAGCTGAAGTTCGGAGTCAGCGAGACGTTAAAGCCCCCATAGGCGTTGAGCAGCACGGGGAGATTGCCATCGGGCGTGATCCCCTTCCGGTGGACAAGAAACATCGGAATCTTCGTGCCGTCCTTCGAGCCGTACCAGACCTGCTTCGTTTCGAAATCCTCACTCCGGACGGGGACCGTGGGACGGAACCAGACGTCCTGTTTGCCGGTCGAGACCTGGAAACGGTAGGAGGTGCTGGGCGTGACGAACGACGTAAACGTGAAAAACGCCTGGTCGTCGCGCCAGCGTCCGTAAGGGCCGGCAGCAGTGCCGATCCCGGGGAGTTTCAGATCGCCGAGCGGCTTGCCCGCAATGTCGAACTGCTTGACGTGCGTGATCACATTGTCCAGGTACCGGACGAAGAGACGGCCGCCGACAGCAGCGGAACTCTCAATCGCGAGCGGCGATTCGGGTACGACGTCCTTCCAGTTTTCCGCGGCCGGGCTGTTGAGATCGAGGCGAATGACGCGGCGATTCGGCGCCTTCCAATTGGTGGTGAGAAACAGCGTGTCGCCGGCCTCGGCCATCGCGAATTCGGCATCTTCCTTGAGGAGCGTGCGAATGGGAGTCCTGGCGCGGAGGTCCTGAAAGTGGAGCTCGGTGCGTTTGGCGGGCACGCCTTCGGAGACCTCGATCAGCAGCCAGCGTCCGTTCTCGGTGACTCCGGCGCCGACGAGTTGGGTCGGGCCATAGCCCTTGCCGAAGATCTCCGGGTCCGCGGCGGACGGCGTCCCCATGGCGTGATAGTAGACGCGCGAGCCTTGGCCGACGGTGAAGCGCGAGTAGAAAAAGCCGGTCTTGTCGGGCTTGATCGAGAAGCCGAAGTAGCGGCCGCGCGGCAGGCTGTCGGACAGGAACTTGCGCGTATCGACGTTGAGCAGCCGGACGGACACCTCATCCTCACCGCCGCGGCGCGCGCCGAAGGCGATCAGCCCGCCATCGTCGGAAAGGTCGAGGTACTGCACGGAAGTCGTGGGATCGTCCGTCGCAGTCTTCGGATCGACGAGGACTTCGTCCTTCCCGGTGAGCCCGTCGCGCAGGATGAGCGAGGCGCGGTCTTCGCCTGCCATGCGGCGCGAGAAGAAGTAACGATCGTGGCGGACGGAGGGCACGCCCATCGTATCGATTTTGAGCAGCGCTTCGAACTTCTTGTGGAGAGCGTCCCGGCCCGGAATCGTGTCCAGGTAGGCGCGCGCGAATTTGTCCTGCGCGGCAAGCCACTCGCGTGTGGCGGGACTGTTCTGGTCTTCCAGCCAGCGGTAAGGATCGGTGATTTTCACGCCGTGGAGCGTGTCGGTGACCGGCTCGGTCTGCGTGCGCGGCGGCGTGAGTTGCGCAACGCACCACGGCGCGGCGCAGGAGACGAGGACAGCAAGCCAGAAGAGGGACTTCCACATAGCGATGAGATTATAGCCTGCCGGAGACGCGGGAGGGTCTGAAGGCAATCCGAGCCGCGACCGTCAGTGAGCGGTGGTCGCCTGCGAGTTGGCAAGCGCTCCCTCACGTGCGCGACTCCGGTTGGAGCCCGTCGCTTCCGTACAGCATGGTATCGGATACCGCAAGTTACACTCAAGATTCATGGACGGGAAGCGAGTCGCGATTATTGGCGGCGGGATCGTCGGGCTGGCGACGGCAGTTCGCCTGAACCAGCGGTTTCCGGGCGCGCGTGTGTGGGTACTCGAAAAAGAGCCCGGCGTGGGACGGCATCAGACAGGGCACAACAGCGGTGTGCTGCATTGCGGCCTGTACTACAAGCCTGGGTCGGTGAAGGCGCGCCTCGCCGTGCAGGGAATCCGCCAGATGGTCGAGTTCTGCCGCGAAAATGCGGTGCCGCACGAGATCTGCGGGAAGCTCGTCATCGCGGCGGACGAAAGCGAAGTACCGCGCCTGCGCGCACTCGAGGAGCGCGGTACTGCCAACGGCCTCGACGGTCTGCGCTGGCTGAATCGCGACGAGATGCGCGAAATCGAGCCGCATGCCGGCGGAGTGGCGGCGCTCCGCGTGCCGCAGGAAGGCATCGTCGATTATCCCCGGGTCTGCGAGCGGATGGTGGAGCGCCTGACCGCCAACGGCGTGCAAGTGGTGACCGGCGCGCGCGTCGAGCGCCTGGAGCATCAGGGCGCGGGATGGATCGCCAAGACCACCGGCGGCGTCTTCGAAGCCGACTTCATCATCAATTGCGCCGGCCTGCATTCCGACCGCGTCGCCGAGATCGCGGGCGAGCGTCGCGATATGCGCATCCTGCCCTTTCGCGGCGAGTATTACCAGCTTCGCAAGGAGCGTCAGCACCTCGTGCGAAATCTGATTTACCCGGTGCCCGACCCGAGTTTCCCCTTCCTCGGCGTGCACTTCACGCGCCTGATTCACGGCGGCGTCGAAGCCGGGCCGAACGCAGTGCTGGCGTTCGCCCGCGAAGGATATCGCAAGACGGATTTCAACGCGCGCGATCTATTCGATGCGCTGACATACGGCGGTTTCTGGCGCTTCATGCGGCGCTACCCCTCGATGTGCTGGTTCGAGCTGCGGCGGAGTTTCAGCAAAGAACTG
>JAOAPT010000726.1 GCA_025463045.1 Candidatus Solibacter sp. | reverse complement strand
ACAGGACCTATTTATTCTGGAGGGTCGCGTGGCCGACCAGGTGGCCCTGACGCGCATTCTGACAATTGCCTCGACCGTGGTCACCGGTCAGGCGGCCGACGCTCAGAATATTCAGGTGGTTGCGGACGAGGCGGGTGGGCTTGCGACCGGCCAAGGAGGCGGAGCAGGAGGCGGAACTGGTGGAGGCGGTGGACTTGGTGGTGGAGGCGGCGGAGGCGGGATAGGTGGAAGCGGCGGCAATCTGAACAATCAGGTGCGTCGCAATATCGCAAGGGCGAAGGTCTTGCAGGCCGGCGGCGGACGGATTCTGTCGTTTCTCGACGTCGCGGACATTCCCCAGGTTCGCGTCGATATCCGGCTCTACGAAATTGATCGGTCAAAGGTACGATCCTACAGTCCCAACATAGTTACTCAGGTAGGTCAGCGTCTTCCCACTGCCGCTGGCTCGCTTACGCAGTCTTTGACCGGGTCGACGGCCCCGTTGGGGCCCAATAAAGGCCTTCAGCAACTCCTCGGTTTTCTCGGAGGCACCCTCAGCACGGAGACTCAGTTGACCACGGGTCGCTTCGCGCTGGATGCCGTCTTCTCTTATTTAGAACAGCTAGGGATTGCGCGCAGCCTTTCTTCGCCGTCGCTGACGGTGCTTTCGGGAGAGCAGGCGCAATTCACGGTCGGCGGAGACATCCCCGTACCTCAATCGTTTTCTCCGGCGTTTGGTGGCGCGAACGCGGCGGCGGCCGGGGTCTTCAATTCGGTGGTCTTCGTCAATTTCGGAATCACGCTGAGCGTTCGCCCGCTGGTAGGCGAAGAAGACACACTCACGCTCGATGTGCTGCCGCTGGTCACTACGCCCGATACTGCGTTAACCGCCAGCATCCGGTCCAATACCGGCACCAATCCGGCCACAACGGCATTCCAGACGCGCTCCCTCCGGACCAGCGCGCGCCTGCAGGACGGACAGTTGTTGGTGATCGGCGGACTGCTTTCGCACAACACGAACGATACGCAAGCCGGAACGCCAGGGCTTCGGGATGTCCCGGGTCTTGGGTGGCTATTTAAGAACCTCAATCGAACCGACGACAGCCAGGAATTGATCATCGTCGTGAATCCGGTGATTGTGCGCGATCCGATTCCTGGTGCGGCGGTCTGGGAATATCCCAGCACCGAGGATTTGATAACGAGCTTTGCAAAGACGGGAGCCAAAAAGCCGTAGGGTTCCAGAGTTAGCAGGGCGGATCCGCAAGACCGGTAGACGGCCGGACCAGGGGATCCGAAATTAAGATACGGGAATACCAAAAGGAGAAATGAATGTTTAAGAAGCTTTTCAAGAATCGTAAGGGCGCGGCGCTGATCGAATACGGATTGCTGATCGGCGGCATCGCTCTGATTTCCGCCGGCGCAGTTTCGCTGTTCGGTCACAAGACGTCCGACATCATCGGGCTGACGGCGGCGATCATTCCGGGCGCCCACACCGATGACAACGGTCCGGTCATAAGCGGCAAGCTCATTGAGACGACGATGCAGACGGGGGGCGGTACGAACCAGGGGATTGGAATCGATTTCGCAGGGATCGCCTCAGCAACGGGAGACCGGCTGGGTGCGAATGTTGCCGGATCGGGTAGCTTCGCCGCCAGCAACGGCGTCGGCGGTCTGGTTGTGGAAGCGAAATAAGCGACAGAAGGTGCGGCGCGTCCGGAACATCGGGGGCGCCGCTCCGCGTCAATCGAGGGCTCTTATCCCGGTTCTTTGGATTTCATTCGCCATTCTCATGGCGGCGGTGATTTGTGACCTCCGGAATCGCCAGATTCCGGACACGCTACCGGTGTGTCTTCTAGGCCTTTCCCTCCTTGCCACGGGTTTCCATTTGCACAACGTTGGTTGGATTGATCTTCTGCTCGGGCTTTGCACTGGGTTCGGCGTGGGGCTGGCGATGTTCTCGGCCGGCGGTCTCGGTGGCGGCGACGTGAAACTGCTGGCATCTCTCGGCGCCGTTCTGGGATGGAAGGGCGTTTTAGGAGTGATGTTCTATATGGCAATCGTGGGCGCTTTGATGGCGGTCGCCGCAAAGCTCCGGCAGCAGCGCGAGTATCCGTACGCGCCGGCGATCGCGGCGGGATTGCTGGTCTTCATCGCACGGGGGTACTGGCGGTGAAGGGGCAAAGAGGCGCGGCACTCATCGAGTTCGCCTTGATCGCAATGACACTCTATCTGCTGTTAGCCGGCGGTATCGAACTGGGCCGGATGATTTTCGTATCTCAAACGCTTCAGGACGCCGCACGTTTGGCGGCGCGAGAGTTTTCGGTGACGCCGCTCCCGGCCGAGGACAAGTTCGAAGACGCTCTCAATGACGGGACTACGGTTCAGCCGAATATCTGGAATGAGTCCATGCTTGTGCTCGACACCACCAACTGTCTGCCGGCCGACGATCTGCAAGCTAATATCGACGTGCTTCCGCTCCCCCCTGTCAATCGGGCGCTGCGCCCTTTGCTGATTTCGGAAACCGCCGACCTGGGTGATGGAAACGGTCCACGAAGGTTTTTGCGATACCCGGGCGCACTTTTCAGCGTGACCGGCGGGACTCAGACGACTTACCCCAACTCGTGTGTCGTGGTTCGGACGGATCTCATCCCGCTAATCCCACGCGTCGTTCAGCGCAACGATGTCGGAGGTTCGAAGGGCGTCGAGACGATCGCGTGGGTACGCGTATTGTCCGAGGTTCGCACCGATGCAACGGATCCGAACTCCGGCCCCTTCAGTTTTAGCGCCACCTCCACCAGCCCACAGAAGGGCCTTGCCGCCGTGGCGATCAACTACCCATTTCAATCCACGCTGCTGAGCGCGTTTCGGAAGACTCCGGCCACCCTGTCGGACCCCCTGCCGCCGAACATCTCTAACGCGATCACCGCGGACGACGACAGTGTGACCGTGCAAGGCACTCTGCCCCCGAACGTGCCGGTAATGGCCCTGGTTACTCCCGCGCCGTGTCCACAGGGCGATCCCTGCCTCGCCTACTCTGGCCGGTACGGGCTCGGCCAACAATACGCCCTTTCCACGTTTACTCCGAATGGAAAAGTCCGCCCCTATCGCAACCTGTTGTTGGGACAGGCAATCTTTCGCCGTGAGGTAGTCCAATGAGAACTCCAGTTCGAGGTTATGGGGCGCGACGCTCCTGGTTAGGACTGAACCCCGTCGCGCTCGGAGCAATTGTCCTGGTTACGGCATTCGTGGGACTCTCGATCGCGGGCGTCATCGATCCGTTAAAGGCGTTTCGCAGCCCGTCGGCGCCTGATCGTCGCGGCCTGGTTCCGATTCCCTCCAGCGCAATGGTGATTCCTGCGTATACAAAAGTCACCCGCGATTACCTTTGGAACCCCAAGGCGGGCGAGTTTTCCGTGATCTATTTGCGGCCGTCGCAAGTGCCGCCGGATGTGATCCGAACCGTGAACGCGATTATCGGCCGTGTGATGGATCACGACAAACCCGCAGGTTATGCATTTACAGAATCGGATTTTCTGCCGAAAGGAACCCGCCCCGGACTGACGGGCGGCATCCCCGCAGGCAAGCGCGCCATGCGGATTCCAGTGGATCGCATTCCGGGCCTGGTTGAACTGCAGCCAGGCGACCGGTTCGACCTGATTGCGACGCAGGCAATCGACCCCTCTGGTATCAGCATGTCGGCTGGCGGACTGTATGGAAAGCAGATCGACGCTCAAGCTCGCATGATGAATCTCCAAAGACAGGCAACGGTCCGCGTAGTGGTGCAGTCCGGCGACGTGGTGGAGCCAATGCGGACGCGGCAGGTTCCCGTGGCGAACACGAGCTTGACCAGCGGACTCACCATTCGGACGAAGCCGGTACAGGAGGTGGTGATCGCGGTGTATCCGCAAGAAGTCGCGAGGCTGACCGAGGCCATGGCCGTCGGCAGCGACATCGCCTGTGTGCCCCGATCCGGCCGGCCCGACGATCCGCATGACAGCGTCACGCCGGATTCCATGCCGATCAGTCCATTTGGCGGCCGTGTGGCGAGCCGTGCCGCGGTGGCGGACGGAACCGCGGGAAGCAGCGGTGCGCCGGGCGGATTCGGCGCCGGCTTCACCTCGATCGAAACCATAGAAGGAAGCAAGCGCGAAATCATAGGAACGCCGGTGAAGAGGTGAAGAAATGAGGAACGCTTGCTGATCCAGCTTTTCTTCATCATTTTGATGCTGTTCGGCGTTGCCGCCCTAACGATCGATCTGGGGATCGCGCGCCTGACCCAGGTTCAGATGCAGAACGCGGCGGATACGGCGGCGCTGGAGGGGCT
>JAOAPT010000222.1 GCA_025463045.1 Candidatus Solibacter sp. | reverse complement strand
CTCCTTTAAGGATTGAATCGAGGACGGCGTTTTGGACGGGGATCGCCTGGCCGCCTTGCGGCGCGATCTTGCGTCCCGCGGCCTGGATGCGCGGACCGGGCACCCAGCGATTGTCGATCGCGTCGCGCAGGGCGACGTCGCCATCAATACCCGAATAACCGACGTTACGGACGATCGTGAATCCGGATTCCAGCGTTTCCCGCGCGAGTTGCGCACCGAGCAGGGCGCGCTTCGAAGGCGAGAGCTTCGCGATCGTCAGGATCAGCGCGTCGGCGCCATTCATCTTTTCCGGCGCTGCGATCAGCAGGTGTGTGTGGCAATCGATCAGGCCGGGGATGATGGTCGGTCCCGGCAGATCGAGCCTCTCCGCATTGCCGGCGCCGGCGCGCAGCGACTCGAACGGACCCACCTGACGAATGATTCCGTCGCTGATTAGAATGCCCTGGTCCGTCAGGTAGCGGCCGGCTTTCACATCGAGCAGGCGGGTCGTCCTGACCAGCGTGGTCTGGCCGAAACCCATCCCGGCGATCAACAGGAACGCACTCCACTTGAACATTGCCCTTCCCCCTCAAATACGATATGCCATGCCGAAACCGATGGGAGAAGGCTGCGAACGCCGAAAATCTAGAACGTGATTCCGACCAGGAATTCGGCCTGATTCTGCTTGCTCGTGATTATGCCCAAAGGGTCCGTGAAATGGCCCGAGCCCCAGCGCGTGTACCGAATTTCGGGCGAGAGATGAATGACGAGCACCTTCACATCTATGCCCCCGCCAATTACGAAACCGGTCGAAGTGTCCTTGGTCAATTCCGAAAATGAAGAGTTTGCCACGGCGCCGCGGACCGACTGCGTCAGGCCGCTGAGTCTATCCCAAGATACTCCGGCGTCGACGAATGGGCGGAAGAACTTGCCCGGGAAGCGGTATTTCGCGAGCAGCGGAAATTCCCAGGCGCCGCCGGTTGCGCTCGTGGCGATCACGGTGGTTGTAGGACCGGCGAGGATGCCGGTGGTGGAATAGCCGAAGTGCCGGTAGAGGGCGTCGAATTCCACACCGAGTCCGAAGGGCAGGCGCAGTTCGACCGTGGGACCGATGATGTACCGGTTGGTGTAGGCGGCGGACGTGAAGTTCTGATTATTGGCCGCGTCGACGAAATCCGTCATCGGCAATCCGCCCTTGATGCCGAAGGAAAAAGGCTGCGAAAACGCGGCCGCGGAGGAGAGCAACAACAGGCAAGCCAGTCTCATGATGTGGTGTACGGCACGCGGAGTGCCCAAGTTTCCAGTATCACACGCGCAATGTGAAGGATTCCCCCAAGTAGACGCGCCGCACCTCGGGATCGCGCGCCAAAGCCTCGGGACTGCCGGCGCGAAAAATGCGGCCGTTATCAATGATGTACGCGCGGTCGGTGACTACGAGCGTCGCGCTCACATTGTGGTCCGTGACCAGGATGCCGATGCCGGCGCGCTTGAGATCGAAAATGATGCTCTGGAGTTCGAGCACCTGGATCGGGTCGATGCCGCTGAAGGGTTCGTCGAGTAGCAGGAAACTCGGATTGATCACCAGCGAGCGGGCGATTTCGACGCGGCGACGCTCGCCGCCGGAGAGCATATAGCCGCGGCTGCGGCGAACTTTTTCCAGGCCGAGCTGGTCGATCAGCCGCTCCATACTTTCGCGGCGCTCGCGGGCGCGCATCGGCAGGGTCTCGAGAATGGCGAGCAGATTCTCTTCGACCGTCAGCTTGCGAAATACGCTGGCTTCCTGCGGCAGATAGCTGATGCCCTTCCGCGCGCGCTGGTACATCGGCAGGTCGGTGATGTCGGAATCGTCCACCAGAATGCGGCCGGCATCCGGGCTGATCAGCCCGACAATCATATAGAAGGAAGTGGTTTTCCCCGCGCCATTGGGTCCGAGCAGACCCACTACCTCTCCCTGTTGGACAAAGACGGTGACATCATCCACGACGCGGCGTCCGCGATACGTTTTGGAAATTTGCCGCGTTTCGAGTTTGCTCATGCGGATGGACGGAATCCCTATTTTCCCTTCTTTCGATTGATCAGGGTTTTTCCGGGCTTGGCGGTATCGCTGGTTACCAACAACCTATCATCGTTGGCAAAGTAGGTCAATTCCTTGCCCTCGGTGGTGTTGGGCTCGGGCGCGATGAAGATCTTTTCGATCATCTTGACCCACGGTCCTTTGAGAATGACCTTCTGATCCTCGGTGTAATATTCGGCGTGTTCGCCGTTGCCGTTGCGCGTCCGGTCCTTGCCTGTCGATAAGATCTCGACTGTGCCATCGGCGTATGCCTTTTCGACGCGCGATTCCGCGCCCGATTCGGCGAGGAAGGCGCGGAGTTCCTTGCTCTTCACCTGCAGGCCGGGACGATTGAGCTGCACGCCGCCGGTGTAATGCGTGAGCCGGCCCTCTTCGGTGTAAACCATGTGGGCGGAGTGGACCTCGGTGAGCACAGGCGGGCCGGCCTTTTTCTTGGCGTCGTCCTTGGGTTCTTCCCAGAGGTTGGTGATCACCCTGCCGTCGGCGACCAGCGTCTTCTTGTCCTTCTCGCGATCGATATCCACGGTCTCCGCCTGAATGCGGTTCGCGCCCTGCCACATGTTGACGCCGCCTTCGTAGCGGATCGTGCGGTTGCGATTCTTCGAATCCATCTTGCGCGCGGTGGCCTGCAGCGGGGCGTCGCCGGAGAGCATTTCGGAATTCTTCTTCTGGTCCTTATCGGGCAGGCGGCTGGAGGCGACATTGCCATCGGCGACGAAATCGCCGGTGCGCTGATCGAGCCGTATGCGGTCGGCGGCGGTCGATCCGGTGGGGTCCCAGATGCGCGCGGCGGAATCCAGGACGATCACGTTCTGGCCGGAATCCATCGTGGCCTTCGCGGATTTCGCGCGCCGGTCGCCTTCCTGGTAGGCGAAATCGCCCGACTGCTGGATGGTCGACATCTGCCCGGTCTTCGGATCGAAGCGGGCCTCGATGTCGCGGCTGGTCGTCACGCTGACGGAGCGATTCTTGCGCTTCAACTCGTCGGCGGTCGGATCGGTCTGCGTCTTCACGTTCGTCGCTTTGAAGGAATCCACGCGATTCTTGTCGGCGTAGGCGATGACGAAATCGTTGCCGTCCAGCGTGCGGTGGTGGTGTGTGGGCAGGTTCGGGATGAATTCGAGCTTGCCGGGCGAATGCGTGACGACGTTTTCGATCTCGCGTCCGCCGGGCCGCATCTTCATCTCGAACGCCTCACTGCGCAGGACATGGGTTTCGCTTAACGGACGTCCCGCAACAGGCAGCGGTTTCGCGGTAACGACCGAATTGCCGCGGGCATTCACCTGCGTCAGGACGGCCTCGTGACCGTTGGCATCGAACGCGAGATCGACATGATCGCCGGTCACGGTGGTTTCCGACGTCTCGGTGGTGGAGACGAGGTTGGCGTTGCGGTTGCCATCGATCTTGCGCGCCACGCCATCGTCGTCGAATTCCATCGCGAGCTCGTCGGCCGAGTAGCGCAGCTTGCGCGTCGGGAAATCGTCGGTGCCGTGCGCATTGACGGCGGTGATGTGGCGGATCACCTGCTCCTGCAGCTGGACGACGACGTCGTTGCCTTCGACCACCGTGTTCTCGCGCGTCATCTTGCCCCAAGGCTTGAGCCAGATCTCGCTCGTGGTCTCGTGATAGGAAAGTCCGGCGGCCTCGATCTTCATCGGCTTGGCGTTCTTCCCCGGGGGATTCCAGTGGACCTCGACATCGCGCTTCATTTCGAGTTGGTGCGTGCCGGGGTCATAGGTGGCTCCGGTGGCTTTGCCGTTGCCCTTTTCAAAGATGAAGCTCGAGGGCTGGTCGGTATCGGCGCGGCCCGTCGTACTGTCGAACGTGACGCCCGAACTCTTGATCACCGTGGGCTGCTTGGCGGGCGCGCCTTCGAGCGGAAGGTTGAGCGTGATTTCGACTTCGCCCTGCGAGTAGAGGCTGCGGTCGGTGGTGTTAAAACTTGCGGCGGCGCTCTTCACCAGATCGAAGGAGGTGCTCTCCTTGTTATAGATCTTCATGGTGACGAATTTGAGCTCGACGCGAGAGGCGTCGCTCGGCTGCTGCATCTCCTTGGCGGAAATGTCGGCGACCACGCGGCCGGTCTTGAGGTCCTTGCTGCGGTAGGCCCAGTCCTGGGAAGAGGCGCTGAGATCCGCGGCGAGAGCAGCCGGGGTGGGCGTCGTCATTCCTGCCAGTAAGAATTTTTGAGCTCGATACTTGTAGGCGACACCGCCGAGGATCGCGGCTATAGCCACCAGCAAGAGCCAGCGCATGCCTCGCATTGGGTATAGTTCCAATATACCGCGCTATTCTGGTTGTGATTCGTCAGGCTGTGATCACAACCCGCCTATGGAACCCATCCGCATCCTGGTCACCGGTGGCACCTTCGACAAGGAATACAACGAACTCACCGGAGAGCTGTACTTTCGGGAGACGCACGCCGGCGACATGCTGAAGCTCGGCCGCTGCCTGTTGGATGTCGAGATCGAAACCCTGATGATGATCGACAGCCTGCAAATGACCGATGCCGATCGTCTGCATATATTGGATCGCTGCTCGGCGGTGCCCGAGAAGCGGCTGGTGATTACGCATGGCACCGACACGATGGAGCAGACCGCCGCCGTGCTGGGTCCGGCGCTGCCCGGGAAGACAATCATCCTCACGGGTGCAATGGTTCCGTACACTTTCGGCAGTTCGGACGGCCTGTTTAATTTGGGGACGGCGATGGCGTTCGTGCAGACCCTCGCGCCGGGGGTGTACGTGGCGATGAACGGTCGGTGCTTTCCGTGGGACGCGGTGCGGAAGAACAAGAAAGCAGGCGTGTTCGAAGTCCGCGAGAGGCAGCGCAACTAATCTTAGTGTGATGTAGTCAAGTATTTTAAATAACATACTTTCAACGGCTTATCGCGAAATCTTGTCACTCTCACGTGAAGTGTGCTAATAATTGATGCGAGGAACTGAGCAGTTGCCTGCTTGAGTTTCTTTAGAAATCTATTTCTTATTCCTGAGTTGGAGGTAGTTGATCCATGAAGATTCGTCCGCTCTATGACCGCATTGTGGTCAAACGGGTTGAAACAACGGAGCAGATGCAGGGTGGTCTGTACATTCCGGATACCGCCAAGGAAAAGCCCCAGGAGGGCGAAGTCGTGGCAGTTGGCAAAGGAAAACGCCTGGAAGACGGCAAGGTCATCGCGCTCGATGTTCAGGTCGGTGACAAGATCCTCTTCGGCAAGTACTCCGGCAGCGACATCAAGCTGGATGGCGAAGAATACATGATTATGCGTGAGGACGAAGTCCTCGGAATTCTGGATTCCGCGCCGAAAGTCGCGAAGAAAGCTAGCTAGTAGGAGTCGATAACGATATGGCGAAACAGATTGTATATTCCGATGCCTCCCGGCAGGCGATTCTCCGCGGCGTGAACCAGCTCGCGGATGCCGTGAAAGTCACCCTTGGCCCGAAGGGCCGCAATGTGGTGCTCGAGAAGAAGTTCGGCGGCCCGACGATCACCAAGGACGGTGTCACGGTCGCAAAGGAAATCGATCTCAAGGATCCGCTGGAGAACATGGGCGCACAGATGGTGCGTGAAGTGGCCTCCAAGACCAGCGACGTGGCCGGCGACGGCACCACGACCGCGACCATCCTGGCGCAGAGCATTTATCGCGAAGGCGTGAAGGCCGTTGCGGCGGGCGCGAACCCGATGGCGCTGAAGCGCGGCATCGACAAGGCCGTGGAAGTGGTTACCGAAGAAGTCAAGAAGCTCTCCAAGCCCGTGTCGGGCGACATGATCGCCCAGGTCGGCACCATTTCGGCCAACAGCGATAAGACGATCGGCAACATCATCGCCGACGCGATGAAGAAGGTCGGCAAGGACGGCGTGATCACGGTCGAGGAATCGAAGACCATGGTTACCGAGCTGGATACCGTCGAAGGTATGCAGTTCGACCGCGGCTACCTCTCTCCCTACTTCGTGAGCGATGCGGAGCGGATGGAGTGCGTGCTCGAGGATCCGTACATCCTGATCCACGAGAAGAAGATCAGCAACATGAAGGACCTCTTGCCGCTGCTCGAGCAGATCGCTCGTTCCGGCAAGCCGCTCCTGATCATCGCGGAAGAAGTGGAAGGCGAAGCGCTCGCGACCCTCGTGGTCAACAAGCTGCGCGGCACCCTGAACGCTTGCGCGGTGAAGGCTCCGGGCTTCGGCGATCGTCGTAAGGCGATGCT
>JAOAPT010000677.1 GCA_025463045.1 Candidatus Solibacter sp. | reverse complement strand
CTGCGCCGAAGACCTGCCGTTCCTCGACGACGCCGCCATCGCCCGCGAGGCCGCCAGCACCTTCCTCGGCGATCTGCGCGTGCAGCGCCAGCGCGCCGCGTGCCGCGAATGCGTGCGCGGCGCGGTCGCGCCCGACGTTCACGAACCCGACCGCTCCGCGGTTCCCATTCTCCTCCCCTCCGGCGGACGCGACCCCGTCACGCCGCCCGCGTTCGCAGAGCGCGTCGCCGCCTCGCTCTCCAACGCCCGCCACATCGTGTTCCCCGAGAGCGCCCACGGCAATCTCGGCCAATGCCGCCGCGAGATTCTCGCGAGTTTTATCGCTAGCGGCGACCCCGCCGCGCTCAATGCCGCCTGCGCTCAAGTAAAATAAAAAAACACATGCGTAAATTTGCTGTCTCGCTGCTGCTGGGGGCTCTTCTCCTCGCTCCCGCTTTCCACGCGCCAATTCACGCCCAACGGAGTTTTTCCGGAGCCGCCGAAATCGAGCAGTCGCTCTACAAGCTGAACGAGCTTGGCACCGTGCTCCACATCGCCGCGCATCCCGACGACGAACGCACTGCCGTGCTCGCGTACTTCGCGCGCGGACGCCACATGCGCACCGCCTATCTCTCGCTTACGCGCGGCGAAGGCGGACAGAACCTGATCGGTTCCGAACAGGGCGCGCAGCTCGGCATCATCCGCACCCAGGAACTTCTCGCGGCGCGCCAGATCGATGGCGCCGAGCAGTTCTTCACGCGCGCGATCGACTTCGGCTTTACCCGCACCGCCGATGAGACGATGCAGAAGTGGGGACACGACCGCATCCTCGGCGACGTCGTCTGGGTCGTCCGCCGCTACCGTCCCGACGTGATCTTCCTCGGCTTCAGCGGCACCCCGCGCGACGGACACGGACAGCACCAGACCTCCGCCATCCTCGGCAAGGAGGCCTTCACCGCCGCTGCCGATCCCACCAAATTTCCCGAGCAGTTGAAATACGTGCAGGTCTGGCAGGCCAAGCGTCTTCTGCAAGCCGCCGGATTTGGCGGCGGCCCTGGCGGACAGGCAGGAGGACGCGGTGGACGCGCCGGCGGAGCAGCTCCCGCGCAGCCCGCTGCCCTGCCACCGGCACCACCGGCGGTCGGACCGGACGGCTTGGAAATCACCAACGGACCGCAGGTCGATACCGGCGCCTTCAACCCCGTGCTCGGGTACTCCTACGAAGAGCTCGCCGTGCTCAGCCGCAGCATGCATCACAGCCAGGGCACCGGAGCCATGCGCCGTCCCGGCCCCGGCCGCGCGGGCATGACGGTCACCGGAGGCGCGCCCGCCACCAAAGATCTCTTCGACGGCATCGACACCACGTGGAACCGCCTGCCCGGCGGCGCGCCCGTCAAGACGCTGCTGGATGAAGCCATCCGCAGCTACGAACCGCAGCATCCCGAACGCGCCATCCCGCTGCTCGTCAAAGCCCGCCCGATGATCGCCGCGATCGACGACCCGCTCGCCAAGATCAAACTCACCGAGCTCGATGAAACCGTCGCCCTGTGCGCCGGACTCTGGGTCGAAGCGCAGGCTCGGCAGTTCGAAGTTACTCCCGGCGGAACGCTCAACATCAGCACCACCGTCCTCAATCGCTCGAGCGCGAAAGTCGCGCTCGATAGCGCGCGCGTCGAAGGCATCTGGAATCAGGATGCCGCCGCCAAGCCCGCCACGCTCGGCTATAACCAGAGCGCCGACATTCCGCTCTCCCTCATCGTCCCCGCTAACCAGCCCTACACGCAGCCTTACTGGCTGGTGAAACCGCCCACGGCCGACGTCTACCAGATCGACAACCAGCTTCTGATCGGCCTCGCCGATACGCCGGCTGCCGCGCAGATGCGCCTGCACCTCACAGTCGATGGCGCGCCCATCGAGCTCGTCCGCCCCGTGCGCCATCGCTATGCCGACCGCGCGTATGGGGAGCGCATTCGCCCGCTCGTGGTGGTCCCCGCGGTCGCCGTGAATCTGCCCGAGCCCGTGGCCGTCTTCCCCGATTCCGCCGCGCGCAAGGTGCCGGTCTCCGTGCAGGCCAACATTGCCAACGCCGAGGGTGATCTGCGTCTCGAAGCGCCCGCAGGGTGGAAGGTCTCGCCCACTTCGCAGACCTTCAAAATCGAGACTTCCGGCGAACAGCAGGTGCTCACCTTCCAGGTCACCCCGCCGGCCGGAGAAACCACCGCGCCGCTGCATGCCATCGCGAAGTCCGGGGGACGAGACATCGCCTCCGGCACGCAGGTCATCGCGTATCCGCACTTCCCCGCGCAGACCCTTTTCCCCCCTTCGGATATTAAACTCGTACGCGCCAACATCAAGGTCACGGCGAAGAAGGTGGGCTACATCATGGGCGCCGGCGACGAGATGCCGGAGGCGCTACGCCAGCTTGGTCTCGAAGTCACCCTGCTCACGCAGAGCGATCTCGAACAGGGCGACCTCAGCCGCTTCGACGCGATCGTCGCCGGGGTGCGCGCCTATAACGTGCGATCGGACATTCGCGCCAACCAGCAGCGCCTGCTCGATTACGTGAAGAACGGCGGCACCTACATCGTCCAATATCAGACCGGCGATTCGCCCGACCCGACCGCGCCGCGGGGACAGCAGCAGCCGCCCAATCCGTTCAATCAGGTGCCCGGCAACCCCGTGACCACGCACCTCGGCCCGTATCCCTTTTCGGTTCCCGGGGGCAACAAGTACCGCATCACGGTGGAAGAAGCGCCGATGAAATTCCCCAAGCAGGACAGCCCGCTGTTGCAGTACCCGAATCACATTAGCCCGAAGGATTTCGAGGGTTGGGTGCAGGAGCGCGGCGTCTACTTCGCCGTCGGCTGGGACAAGCGCTATGAGACCGTGCTCTCTTCGCAGGATCCCGGGGAACAGCCGCTTGAAGGCGGCCTGATCTGGACGCGCTATGGCAAAGGCGTTTACATCTTCACTTCGTATAGCTGGTTCCGCCAGCTTCCCGCGGGCGTGCCCGGCGCGTACCGCCTGTTTGCGAATCTGTTGAGCGCGAAGTAACGATTCCGTTGCTTGAACACACGTCAATAGGAGCGGCGACCGTGAGGGAGCGGTGGTCGCGGCTCCGTTCTTCAGCGGAGCGATGCTGCGGAATCACGCGTGAAGCAGGCGCTCCTCCGAATCCATAGCGCCTGCCTCGTTCAGGTCAATCGGCAGATTCCCGCGCCCCTGAGTGCGGGCTGAAGGTCCACTCTTTAACGCTTGAACCTTGAACACAGGGTGACGCAATACGTCGCAAAAGTGAGTGAGAAACCTTACTATCGCGCGAAGTATCCAGTTTTCGCGCGGACGACCAGGCTCTCCCGCCTCGGCTTAATGACAATCTTGTGAAAGGTCCGGTCGCCCGCCGGATTGGAGGTGTGATACGCGACCTCGTAGGCCGATCGCAGCTCCTCTCCGATCTGTTTGAACCCCTGCAGCAGCCCCTCGCCCTGTCCGTCGAAGTTCAGCCCGCCCGTCTCGCGCGCGATCCGCTCCATCACTCCCGTGCCGTACTTATTGCGCGCGTTCAGCATGCCGTTCCTCACCTCCGTATAGCGGATCGTGAACAGCAGGACGTCGTTCGCCTGCGCCGCCTCCACCGTTTCCATCATGTGATGCGCGCTCGAATTATCCTCGCCGTCGCTGAACACAATCAGCGCACGCCTGCCGCGCTCCACGTGCTGCATCATCTGCGTGGAGCCGTAGTAAATTGCGTCGTAGAACGCCGTCCCCGCAAAGCGGCGCTCCCTGGGACCGATCAGCGGATACTCCGACCGGTCCTTCGCCTTGCCGAATTGTTCGAGCGCGGCGACGTGATACCTGGCGGATTCCGAATAGTCGCTCACCAGCCGCAGATTGTTTTCGAAGGACATCACGAAGGCCCGGTCGCGCGGCGTCAGCACGGTGCGCAGGAACTCCTGCAGCGCTTTGAGGTGCGGCTTGATGAAGGAGTGCTGACTCCCGCTCATATCCATCACCAGGCCGAGGGTAAGCGGCACATCCGTGCTCCTCGCGAAGAAGCTGATCTTCTGCGGAACGCCGTCCTCCATGATTTCGAAATCGTCCTGCGTCAGGTTGGTGACCAGGTTGCCGTGCTCGTCGCGCACCGAGAAACCGACGTTCACCAGGCTTACGTCCACCCGGATCGGCGTGGGCGCCGGGGCCTGCGCCGCACAGACCGCCGCCAGTGCCGCCATAGCCGCCGCAAGTTTCATAAGGGATGACTACGCTTTCACGAACCCGTCAGTTGCGAAAACTTCTCCAAATCGATATTACCTCCGGAAACGATCGCTACGACCTTCCCCGTTCCGGCCCGCCCGCTCATTGCCGCCGCAATCGCGCAGGCCGACGCCCCTTCGACGATCACGCGATTCCGCTCCGCCGCCAGTTTCATCGCACTCGCCGCTTCCGCCAGCGTGACCACCAGCGAACCGTCGAGGAGCCGCTGCCCCTGCTCGAACATATTCCGAAAGACCATCTTGCTGCCGATCCCGTCGACGAACGACGGCTGGTAGTTCACCGTCTGCGGTTCGCCCGCCGCGAGCGAGGCCGCGAGCGGCGCCGCTGTCTCCACCTCCGCCGCGTAGATCTTCACGCGCGGCGCGAGTTGCCTCAGCACCTCCGCGATCCCGCAGGCGAGGCCGCCGCCGCCCCACGGAATCACGACCGCATCGAGATCCGGCAGATCTTCCAGCAGCTCCAGCGCGATCGTGCCGTTGCCCGCCATCACGTCGGGATCGTCGAACGCGTGAATGAACGTCGCGTCCACACCGGGGTAGCTCCGCGTTTCGAAAGTGCGCCACCAGTCGGCGAACGGCGCGAGAATCACGCGCCCGCCGAGCCGCTCCACCGCGCGAATCTTCGTCGCCGGGGCCGTATCCGGCGCCACGATCGTCGCCGGCACGCCGATCCGGCGCGCGCAGAACGCCACGCCCTGCGCCATGTTCCCCGCCGACGCCGTCAGCACTCCGCGCGCCAGTTTCTCGCGCGGTGTTTTCGCCATCACGTTCGCCGCGCCGCGGATTTTGAAGGCCCCGATCGGCTGCAGGTTCTCGAGTTTCAGCCAGACCGCGGCCTTCGCCTCCGCCGGCATCGGCACCAGGGGCGTGCGCAGCGCGGTCCCCGCAATATTGCGGCGCGCTTCTCTTACATCTTCCAAAGTGATCGGCATCGTTCTATGTTAATTCCGCTACACTCGATTAAGATGTAATGCGTCTCAAAATCAGTGTGCTGGCTACTGGAGCGATCCTTCTGAATGGTAAGCCGGCCGATGTGGAACAGCTCGACTCCGCGCTCAGCGCGGCGAGACAGGTTAACCCGGCATCGCAGATTTGGTATTACCGCGAAGCGGGTGCCGGCCCTCCGCCGCCACAGGCCAAAACTGTCGTTCAGCGCATCGTGCAGTACAAACTGCCGATCAGCCTCTCGAGCAAGCCCGATTTTTCGGACTGGGTGGATGCCAAGGGCGTCTCCCGCCCGCGCACCCCTGAAGGCGCCGCCGCCGCGATCCGCATGCCCGACGTCAGCAGCCGCTCAGACATTCACGAAGTGCTCGCCAAGGTGCGCGCGGCGGCGAACTCCGGCGCGCTCGTCATCCTCAAGCCCGACCGCACGCACCTCGTCATGCCGCGCCTTCCCCAGAGTGCCGAACTCGAGACGATGGCCGACCAGATGAATCGCATGATCCCCGCGTCGACCAAGCGAAACATCGCGGCGATCGCCTATACGATCTTCGAGTGCGCACCCGGCGTCGCCCCTACGCTGCCCGAGATCAGCAAGGCGATTCCCTTCCTCGGCATCCTCGTCGGCCTGTCGTACATCGGGCATGCGGTATGGATCTTCGAAGGCCACACGTCCACGCTCGCCGCCGGTTGCCGCGACGCCGACGTCCTCTTGGTCGACAGCGTCATGCGACCCCTGCTCGCCACGGGCTGGGACGCCGATGCCGCGCGCTGCATGCGGAATCCGAATATCCTTGTTCACGATCGCACGACGTTCCAACTGGCGGCGATCCGCAAGGCTGGCGAGGCGGCGGACAAGCTGCAATTTCCAAATTAGTCGCTGTTGGCGAGATTGGAAGTACGCGGGCGATATCCAGGTCGAAGGGCACTCCTGCATTCCACAATCAGCATCGCGCGTTATACGGCCAACTGGCCAGCAACAATGCCGCAAGCCGCCAGCAGTTAGCCGCTTCGACGCGGTGTAGACTCTGGAGTGATCGAAGAAACAGCGCGGCTTACGAGTGGTACATCCGTACGCCGCTGAAGCATTTAGCCTCGCGTAAAATTGAGGTCTCAAGATGGACGATCGACAAAAGAACCAGCCGTATCCGGGAGTGCGAGATCAAGAGATCCGCGCGGCACTGGATCAGCATTGGGCGGCGTCCGATTCCAACGATTTTGAAACGGAGCACCGCATCTATCACGAGGACACGGTGCTGGAATACCCGCAGTCAGGCGAGCGAACCCGCGGTCGACACAACATACAGAACCAACGCGCCAGCCAGCCAAGCAAAAAGCGGTTTGCTGTCCGACGAATCATTGGCGGCGGTGACCTTTGGATCACCGAATTCACCCTGACATATGACGGCAAGCCGTCCTACACTGTGAGCATCATGGAGTTCAAGGACGACAAAGTTGCGCGGGAAACACAGTACTTTGCGGATCCATTCGTGGCTCCCACATGGCGTGCTCAATGGGTCGAACGGATGGTCAAATAATGTCGATGCGCGAGAATTCGCTAAAGACACCGATTTGCGGTTCGCAGCATAATTGTCGAGAACAAAGACTGCTGGGAACAAAGATTAAAGCCAGAGATCCGCTGAATTCTGTTAGGGAACGTTCGCCGGATCGGGATCGCGCGGCTATGCAGCCACCTGAAGTACGATTTTGCCTGGAGCACGGCCTGCAGCACCGTGCTCGAACGCTTCGCGTGCGCGGGCAAGCGGTAGGACCTCGGATAATACCGGCTTCAGCTTCCCGGTGTCCACCAGTCCGGTGATTTGATCAAGCTGGCTTCGATTTCCGCTAACGATGAAAAACACACCGCGCACGCTGTGCTGCTCGGCGACATCAGCCGGAATCGCGGAAACCAGTGTCACTAGCACACCGCCCTTCCGCAGCACGCGCCAGGAACGCTCCCGCGTCTCGCCGCCGATCGTGTCCAGCACTACATCGATGTCTCGCAGAGTGTCCTCGAAACGCGTAGTGCGGTAGTCGATCACGTCGTCAGCTCCCAGACTGCGCACGAGCGCCGTGTCGCGCGCAGATGCCGTAGCTAGTACGCGGGCCCCCCGCCACCGTGCCAGTTGCACTGCCATCGTTCCCACCCCGCCGGCGCCTCCGTGGATCAGCACGGCTTGCCCCACAGCGAGATGCGCGTGTTCGAAGAGCGCCTGCCAGGCGGTCAGCGCCGAAAGCGGCAGTGCCGCCGCCTGCACGTGCGGGATGCTGCGTGGCTTTAACGCGAGGTTCGCCGCACGCACCGCCGCGAACTCGGCAGCCGCCCCGTCCCGTGGAAAATCAGCCAGGCCATATATCTCGTCGCCCGCCCGAAAATCCGTGATATCGGGTGCCGTCTCCTCTACCACGCCTGATGGCTCGTGTCCCGGAATGCCTGGAACCCGCGGCGTGCCATCGGCGTTCTGATAGGTTTCATCCCAAGTCAGTTCTGCGGGCGTGATGCCCGTCGCGCGTACCCGTACCAGCACATCCCCAGGCCGAACCACCGGCACCGGTGCATCCTCGAAAAACAACTGCTCCGGCCCGCCCCGGCCGTGGGTCCTGACTGCTTTCACGGGAATCCTCCTTCGCTACTATTCTCCCGCGCTGCCGATGCAATGCATTTTGGGAAGGTGGCGCAGCGTCGCCTCGTGCGCATTGTCGGGATTCCGTACAAAGCTCATGGCGCATTGTAAGCAGCTTTACACGGCGCTCGTGTTAGCTTGTTTGAGGCGAACGGATGGCGTGCCACGCGGAGCCAGCCTCGCAAGCGGGGAGGGAAGATGAGGACGGGACGATTGGAGGCTTTCAGCGATGGCTTGATCGCAATTATCATCACGATCATGGTGCTGGAAATGAAAGTGCCTCACGGCGACAGCCCGAACGAGTTGTTGCCCGT
>JAOAPT010000666.1 GCA_025463045.1 Candidatus Solibacter sp. | reverse complement strand
CGCATTAGAAGCTGATGCGGAGGGCCATCTGCATGACGCGCGGATCGCGGGCGGCGGTTACCTGGCCGAACTGGGCGGCAGAGATCGCGCCGGTCGCGTAGGTCCACTTGGGGGTCGTGTTCACGGTGCTGAACTGGGTGTGATTGAAAGCGTTGTAGGCCTCGGCGCGGAACTGGAAGTGCATCCGCTCGCGGAGGCTGAATTCCTTGAAGAGCGAGATGTTGAAGTTGTTGATGCCGGGTCCGCGCCCGAACGTATTGGGCGTGTTGCCGAGGGCGAGGATTCGCTGCACTCCAGTGAGATTCGTGGGCACGGGGGTGCCGACTCCCGGCGGAGCGAATGCGGCGGTGTTGAAGTACTGCTCGACGGTGCGCTGGCCCTTCGGGAGGATGGGATTGCCGACGAGGACGGCGCGCCAGCCATCGCCGCCGCCGGTGAGATCGAGACTGCCATCGAGGGCGCCGGTGCCGAGCGTGCCGATGGAAAGCGGCGAGCCGCTCTGGAAACGGGTGATGCCGTTGAGCTTCCAATCGTCGAAAACTTTGCGGACGAAGATGTTGTTGACCAGGCGGCTGGCGTGCGGCAGGGCGTACTGATAATTGATGGCGAGGACGTGGGTGCGATCATAGGCGGCGAGACCGTAGTCGAACTCGCGGCGGGAGACATAGGTGGAGACGGTGCCCTGGTCGCCATCGCTATAGGACATGGCCTTCGAGAAGGTATACGCGACGCCGAAGTGGAGGCTCTTGGAGAAGCGGCGCTGCGCCTGGACCTGCAGCGAGTGGTAGCTGGAGTTGCCGTCGAAGGCGAGCCACTTGGTGGAGGCGTAGCCCTGATAAGGACGGAGGAAATCGTCGGTGAGCGGCTTGCCGGGCTGGGTGGCGTCGGCGCTGGAGGCGAGGAAGCGGGTGCCGTAGGGCAGCATGTTGATGTCGGTGGTCTGCCCGATGTGGCGGCCGAAGCTGCCGACGTAGGCGATATCGAGCACGGTGCTGAAACCGATATCGCGCTGGATGCCGAGGCTGGCGTTGTAGACGCGCGGCGGCTTGTTGTTGCGATCGAGCACGTGGCTGAAGGCGGAGGGCGACTTCGTCCCGGTGGCGGTCAGGAAGTCGGCGGTGGTCCCGTAGTATTCGGTCGGGTTGTAGACGACGGGGGGATTCGTCGAGAGATCGCCCATGATGCCGGAGCCGTTGCGCGGATTGTAGTTGACGCCGAAGCCGCCGCGGACGGCCGTCTTGCCGTTGCCGAAGACGTCCCACGCGAAGCCGACGCGCGGCGCGGGAAGGATGCCTTTGTTATCGACGAGGCCGCGCGGATAATCGGGCGAACCGCACTTCACGATGCCGTTGAGCTGGTCGCCGGTGCCGGGAACCTGCTGGCCGATGTAGACGGCGGGGAGCAGCGCTCCGGTGCGCGGATCCTGCGCGACGCGGGCTTTGGAGGCGTCGAGCGCGGGGCGATAGAGCAGCGGCGCGTTGGCCGGGTTGTAGCGGCTGGGGATGAAGGTGGAGCAGAAATCGTTCGCCATGTACTGGGCGAGATAGTCGGTGAAGCGGACGCCGAGATCGAGGGTGACGCGCGGGGAGACTTTCCAGGAGTCCTGCACGTAGAACTCGAAGATCGGAGTGACGGGCGAGTACTGGCTGCGGTTGGTGGATTCGGCGTAGCTGCCGAAGTAACCGAGCAGCCCGCTGGCGTAGGAGTAGCCGGTGTTATACGGATTCTTGGTGTCGTTCGTGAACGAGAATTTGCCGGCGAAATTGTCGTTCGTGCCGGATTGCTGGAAGAGGTAGTGGACGTGTTCGAGCTGGATGCCGGCTTTGAGGGTGTGGCGGCCGGCGACCTTGGTGATGGAATCGGTGAAGCTCCAACTGCTGGCGATGTCTTCCATGGGGAAGCGGCCTTCCCACGCAGTGCTCGCCGCGTTATCGATGCTGCCGAAGGTCATGGCGGGAATGAGATTCAGCGGATTGCTCTTGGGATAGAGCTGGCCGAAGGTAATGCCGATTTTGTCGCGCTGGAGTTTGGCGAGCCAAGTGGGATCGTAGGACTGATTTTCCGTCCAGCCGTTCCAGCCGAGGGTGGATTCGTGGACGAGGGTGGGCGTGATGATCCAGGTAACGGTGCCGCCGACGTTAGGGAAGGAGAGGGTGTAGTCGACGTTGGCGTCGGACATCCAGGGGTAGCGATTGACGGTGCTGGCCGGTCCTTTATTGTGGGTGCGGCCAGTGGAGCCGCGGAAGTAGGCGCGGACGTTTTGAGAGATGTTGTAATCGGTGCGCAGGAACTCGTTGTAGGCGGGCTTATCGAGGTAGTCGGAGATCTGGAAGTTGAAGCCAGTGCCGGCGGCGGTGCGGCCGTTGGTGTAGTTGGGCAGCGGGAAGACGCTGAGCAACTTCTGCATGTTGGGATCGATGCGGTTCTTGGGGATCACGTTGCCCGGGAAGGCGGACTTGGAGAGCGGGTCGGTGATGGTGATCAGCTTGCCGGCCTTGTCGAAGGTCTGGGAGAAATCGCCGCCGCGCTCGAGGGCGGTGGGCACGGTGTAGTTACGCGGACCGTTGGGGGTCTGGTTGGGAAGGTCTTCAGCGGAGAAAAAGAAGAAGAGCTTCTGGCGGTCCTTATTGAAGTGGCCCGGGACGTAGATGGGGCCGCCGACATTGCCGCCGATGGTGTTGAACCGATAACGTCCGCGCTTTGCGCCCTGGCGGTTACTGAAGAAGTTATTGGCGTTGAAGGCTTCGTTGCGGTTGTAGTAATAGCCGGTGCCGTGGAAGTTACGCGTGCCGCTCTTGGTGATGACGTTGATGACGCCGCCGGCTCCCTTGCCGTACTCGGCCTGATAGGTGTTGGCGAGGACTTTGACTTCGGCGATGGTGCCCATGTTCGTCGGCGCGTCGTGGTGATCGCCGCTGCGGGTGTTGCCGGAGATGCCATCGATATTCATGGCGCCATAGACGCCGCGGGTGCCGGAGATGGAGGCGGGTGAGTTGGCGACGCCGAAGGAATCGCTGCCTTCGCCATCGTTGACGACGCCGGGCATGGTGATGAGCATCGACATGACGTCGCGGCCGCGGGTCATAAGGTTTTCCACCTGGCTGGAATCGAGGAGGGAGGAGCGTTCGGAGCTGACGCTCTGGATCTGGGCGGCCTCGGACCGGACTTCGACGGACTCGGAGACGCTGCCGACCTGGAGGCGGAGATCGCCGGCGGCGACCTTCTCGGAAGCGGAGAGGGCGATGCCCTTCTTGTCGAGGTTTTTAAAGCCGGCGACCTTGACGGTGAGGTCGTAGGTGCCGGGCAGGAGGGAGGTGAACACGAACTCGCCGACGGAATCGGAATTGAAGGTGCGGGTTTCGCCGGTGTCCTGCTTGACGAGGGAGACGACGGCGGCGGGAACGGCTTGTCCGGTCGGATCGAGAACGCGTCCGGTGATGGTTCCGGTAGAACTTTGCGCGAAGGCAAGAGCGGTGAAAAGGAAGAAAGCGCAGACTCGGGACAACATGGTACGAGACTCCTCTGGAGGATGATTTAAGCACAGTTTACGAGGCGTGTAAAGCGCTAACGTAAAGGATATTTAGCGATATATATTAGAGAACGTTAACTTGGGGCTGCAGCGGGCGTGAAGACGATGGGCGACACGCGATCGGGATTGAAGTAATGTGGCGGGTGGTCCTCGCGAGATATTCGGCGGCCGCGGTGAGGGGACGCGTCACGACCATTTCCGGCAGGGCGATGTCAGGTGCGACGGTCATTGAGTTTCACCGCCGAACCCACTCATCTACTTCTCCGCGGACCACTCACCGATCGCGGCATCGCGACTCTCATCGGAGTCCCGCGTCGGTGACCTGGGTGCCGGATCTTAGGTGGCAGAGTGCGGGCTTTCCGGCGAGGGCTCGGAGCGTGCCGCCGCCCGACAACGTGCCACGTTCGAGATGCTCGCAGGCGGCGAAGTTCGCGACCCCGGCGTCCGACACACCGTCGTGATGATAGAGGAAGAACTCGCGCAGTCCGGCGGCGGTGATATCGCAACTGCTCACGTTGGGCGATTCGAGACGGCTGGCCCGCGCGGTATCGCAGGTGAGGCGCGAGCGGAACTGGTCCCCGGTGGGCGTGCGTTTCCGAGGAAGTCGCGGACATCGACGAGCGCGGTCGGGTCGGTGTTGTTGATGACGGCGAGCAGATCGGCGGCGAAGCTCTGATAGCGCTCGAGGGACATGTGGAAGTATATCCACATTTAGTTAAGTGAAGGCTTGACTATTCGGCGATTCCGGGTAATACTCAAGTCGTAGCTTAACTATTTCTCCAGAGAGAGGGACCTATGAAAGAGCCAAGTGCGATTCACGCAACGTTTGTAATGGAACGGAAATACAAAGCCGCGCCCGAGAAAGTCTTTGCCGCGTTTGCCGACCCCGCGAAGAAGCGGCGCTGGTTTGTCGAAAGCGGTGGACACGAACTGATCGAACAATACCAAATGGATTTCCGCGTCGGCGGGCAGGAGCGTGCCTGTTTCCGTTTCAAGGAAGGCACCCCCGTCGCGGGACTGATCTGTGTCACGGAAGGCCGCTACCAGGACATCGTGCCGGACCGGCGAATCGTGGAGGCCTCGACGATGACGATCGGCGGACGGCGCATTTCGGCGTCTCAGGTCACCATCGACCTGCTGCCGGACGAAGGGGGAACGGAACTGATCCTGACGCATCAGGGCGCGTTTTTCGAAGGCGCGGACGGGCCGCAGATGCGTGAGGGCGGATGGCGGAAACTGATCGATCGCCTGGAAGGAGAACTGGAAGCGTAGTGCGCAAGAAGAAGCCCGATATCGACCGGATCTTCCACGCGTTGGGCGACCCGAGCCGGCGGGCGATTCTGGAAAAGCTGAGCGACGGACCGGTCTCGGTGTCGCGCCTTGCCGAACCGCTCGCCATCACGCTCGCCGCCGTGGTGCAGCATCTCCAGGTGCTGGAGGAGAGCGGCCTCGTGCGCACGGAAAAGCTCGGGCGCGTGCGGACCTGCCGGATCGAAACGGCGGGTCTCGCCGCGGCCGAGGAATGGATTCGCGACCGGCGCTCGGTATGGGAACGCGGGCTCGACCGGCTGGGCGATCTGCTCGAAGAGGAAGAGTAAAGCGCAATTGGTATCCTGAGGGTTGATGAAACTTGGGCTCTGCCTCCTGCTTTTTTCCACCCTCGTGATGGCGCAGACGGGCGAGACTGCGATGTACCGCGCGGTTCTGCTGCCCGCGAACGAAGTGCCCGCAATCAACAATTCGGCGCGCGGCATTGCCGATATCGTGACCAGCGTGGTGCGCGATGCGAGCGGCCAGATCGTCAGCGGCAACATCGACCTGCTGCTGCGCACCACGCTGGCGGCGGCGAATACCGCCACCGGACTAAATCTGCACAACGGAAGCGCGGGGCAGAACGCGCCGGTCGCGCTGTCGAGCGCCCTCTCCGCGTCGAACTCCCGGCCGCTGCAGACGGGCGCCGATGCAATCCACATCGCGATCCCGGTGCGCGGCGATAACGCGGCGTCGCTCGCGTCCCTGCGGGCGCTGGTGCAAGACCCGACGAAGTTCTATCTCAATATGACGAGCACCGATCAGGCAAACGGCCTGATGCGCGGGCAGTTGGTGAAGGCGCAGGTCGCGGTGCTGATGGCGATCTTGAACTCGGACGCAGTGACTCCCGCCCCCGCGAATTCGGGGAGCGGCTTCGCGGAAGTGGTGGCGATCGGCACACGCGATGGCGCGGGGAACTGGATTTCGGGCGAGGTCTACCTTTGGGCCACCACGCGATCCGACGACCCCACGGTGTACAACGGATTTCACCTGCACCTGGGACCAGCCGGCACGGTCGGCGCAATCGGGATCACGGGCACAGTGCCGCCTGGCGCGGTCCCCGACCCCAGCGGCACGGCGGCCCTCGGCCCGCTGTACGCGGAGATCACGACCACGAATACGACGCAGGCCGGCGCGTTCACGAATCTGTTCGTCAACCCGGGTTCGCTATACATCGACCTGCATACGACGCAGAATCCGAACGGCATTCTGCGCGCACAAGTGCGATCCACCGATAGCGTGATATTTCCTCTGCTGCTCGATTCGGCGAACGAGACGACGCCGCCCGCCGTGCGGACGGTAGCGCCGGCGAACCTCACGCTCTACACGCTACGCAATGAAGACGGAACAATCGCGGCGGGCGCGATGCTCGCCGACGTACACCTTCGCTTCGCGAGCACGCAGCAGTTCCTCGGACTCTACGTGCACGACGCGGCACCGCTCGTCGACGGACCGATATCCATCAAAGCCGCTCCCGAGTTCTCGAGCGATACGGGGTTCGGAAATTACTACGGCTGGACTCCGCCGATCCTCGGCCTTGCGGCGCTCAATGACCTGGTGGCCGCCCCGGAGAATCATTACGTCAACCTGCATTCGCTCGAGAGTCCGGGCGGCGCGGTGCGCGCGCAGTTTGCCGCGGCGGCTCCGCGCGCGGTCATCGCGGCGGTGATCCCAGCGAATTTGGACAAAGCGGCGGCGAGCATCGCACCGGGCGGACTGGTCTCGATCTTCGGCACGAATCTCGCGAAGCTGGCGACGGATTTGAGCGGCTGGGCAGGGCGGCAGTTGCCGCTCACGCTCAACGGGGTCAAGGTGACGGTCGGCGGGCGTCCCGCGCCGTTGATTTACGTGTCGCCAAATCAGATCAACGCGCAGGCTCCGGTGGAACTCACGGCGGGCGTACAGACGGTGACGGTCGACAACGGCGCGGGCACGAGCACGGCGTTTTCGGTCAACGTGACCCCGATGGCGCCGGCGATTTTCTTCTATCCGGTAGCAGCGGTGCTGAAGAACGCGAACTTCAGTCTGCTCTCGCCAACCAATCCGGCGCGCGCCGGCGATGTGCTGCTGATCTACGCGACGGGCCTCGGCCAGACGACGCCGGCAATCGCGACGGGCGCGCTCTCGGCGTCGGACACGATTGCGAAAACGGCCGCGGTGACGGCAACGATCGGCGGCAAGCCGGCGACGGTAGTGTACTCGATCGCGTCACCGGGATTCGCAGGGCTGTACCAGGTCGCGGTGACGGTGCCCGCGGGACTCACGGGAAGTATGGCGCTGCAGATCACGGCGGGCGCGGCCTCCTCCAACGCGGTGCCGATTCCGGTGCAATAGATGCGATTTTGGTGGCTGTTATTCTGCGCGGCGTCCGCGATGGCGCAGCAGCCCGCGCCGGTGATCGTGATCTCGGTCGACACGCTGCGCGCCGATCGCCTGAGCGCGTACGGCTATCAAAAGCAGCGCACGCCGAATCTGGATTCCTTCGCGGAACACGGCACGGTGTTTGCCAACGCGAGTTGCGCGACGCCGCTGACGCTGCCTTCGCACGTATCGATGTTCACCTCGACCTATCCTTATGAGAACCGGATCCAGGAGAACGCGCAGGCACTTCCGCCGGGAGCGGTGACGCTCGCCGGTGTCTTGAAGCAGCGCGGATACCGAACGGCCGCGTTCATCGGCAGCGTGTTCCTGGAGCGGCGGATGGGCCTCGATCAAGGCATTGACGATTATTACAGTCCGTTCGATTTCCGCGTGCTCTCGCCGATGTCGGGCGAGATTTTCTACGCGGGAGAATCGCGCAATCCGTACGCGGTGCGGGATCGGCGCGATGGGGCGATCGTGGTCAACAGCGCGATCCGGTGGCTGGCGGCGCATCGCGGAGAGCCGGTGTTCGTGTTCGTGCACCTGT
>JAOAPT010000662.1 GCA_025463045.1 Candidatus Solibacter sp. | reverse complement strand
CGCCCAACCTTCTCCGTCGTGACGAGCCCCGCCTGCTCCAAAACACCGACGTGCTTCTTCATGCCCGTGAGGGTCATATGGAACTTCTCGGCAAGGTCCGTTATCGAAGCGTCCGCACGCCCCAGCCGCTCCAGAATGCCGCGTCGGGTGGCGTCCGAGAGCGCGGCGAACGATGCATCTAGGTGGGCTCGTTGAAACTGAACCATTGAGTTCAGTATATAACACGGATCGGCGGCATGTAAGGGGAGGTCGAGCGCGAGCTGCATCGGCCCTTCCTGGGCGGCGTGAGCGGCGAAGTGAACGGGCTATGTGCGCATTCTCTGCCCAGTCGAGAGACGGGACAGATGGGGAACGAAATACGCGTTGTGTTCACCACGTCGCCGCTCTGTCCGCATCGTCGGTTTATGCCGGAAGTAATCCACTTGGCCGTGAACGCCTACGGTGAGAATGACCGCCGCTCCGATTACTCCCCACAAGTCGGCTCTAGGCTTCGCCGACTCCGCTCACGTCAAGTAACGGGAAACGCCGGAGCCGCTGATGCACACTGTCAGGCTTACCCAAGGTCGCCATCTGGAACGTTGCCATTCGCCCACCAGAAGTTCAGCGGGAATTCGGAAAAGGGCTTGTCTTAGCGCCTATGAGGCCGCGGGCCAATGGGACTTCCTAACGTTCGCGGCTCTGATTGAGTGCGCGTTACCAGGCGCCGCCGAGCCGCGCGGCCGCTGCGATCGACGCTCGGCTTTTCATCGCCCTTCGCGGGACGCAGGCCCATTGTCCGCTACTCGAACTTGATCGCAGAGAGGTCGGCGAGGGGCTTCGGGTATTTCATCTTCATCGCCTCCATCTCCCCGCAGAGAATTTGCGAGACGGCCAAATTCCGGAACCACTTTTTGTTGGCGGGAATCACGTACCACGGAGCGTTCGCCGTGCTGCATTTGTGCAGCACGTCCTCGTACGCCGCCATATAATCATCCCAGTATTCGCGCTCCTTCAGATCGGCCGGCGAGAATTTCCAGCGCTTCGTTTTGTCTTCCAAACGTTCGCGGAAGCGGCGGGCCTGCTCGTCCTTGTCAATATACAGAAGGAACTTGACGATGTGCACGCGGTTCTCGGTCAGCATGCGTTCGAAGTCGTTGATCTGGTCGTAGCGCTTGCTCCAAACGCTCTTGGGAACAAGATTATGGACGCGCACGACGAGCACATCTTCGTAGTGCGAGCGATTGAAGATTCCCATCTGACCGAATTCGGGGACCGCATTGTGTACGCGCCAGAGATAGTCGTGCCGCGTCTCGGCGCCCTCGGGGACCTTGAACGGTGTCACTCGCACGCCTTGCGGATTCAAGCCGCTCATCACGTGGCGAATCGTGCCGTCCTTTCCGGCGGCGTCGATGCCTTGCAGGACCACGAGCACGGTGCGTTGCGCCTCGGCATACAGGAGGTACTGCAAAACGCAGAGGCGGTCCAGGTTCTTCTGCAGTTGGCTTATCGCGGTCTCCTTATCGACACCGTGAGTGTCGGCGGGATCGAACTCGGAGAGATTGAACTTTGCGCCGGGCCGAACCAGCAGTTCCTTCGAAAGGGGTTTCATGCGGCTTCATTCTACACTTGAGAAGATGCTCGTGCTCGCTTCCCAATCGCCCCGCCGCAGTGAAATTCTCCGCCAGGCCGGGATCCCGTTCACCGTAAGGGTGGCCGATGTGGACGAATCGGTGCTGCCTGAAGAGACGCCGGCGGCGTACGTCGTGCGCCTCGCGGAGACCAAAGCTCGTGCCGTAAACGCCGCTCCGGACGAGATCGTGCTGGGCGCCGATACGACGGTGGTGGTCGATCGCAAGATCCTGGCCAAGCCCGCCGATGCGGAAGATGCGCGCCGCATGCTCGCGCTGCTTTCCGGACGTCTTCACGAGGTGCTGACCGGTATTTGTTTGCTCCGCGGTGAGCAGGCCGACTGCGCATACGCCGTCACCGAGGTGGCGTTCGTCAAGCTGGCAGACACCGAAATCGACGAGTATGTCGCGAGCGGAGAGCCGATGGATAAGGCGGGCGCGTATGCCATCCAGGGGCTGGCCTCGAAATTCGTGGAGCGCATTGATGGCGATTACTTCAATGTGATGGGGTTGCCGGTGGCGATGGTGTACCGCAAGCTCAGATCTATCCAAGACTCTCTTCTTCAAACGTCTTGAAGATCGCGCCCCGATCGCCGATACGATCGCTGATATGAGCGCTGATACATGGATCTTATTAGTAACCTCCGCGGGAGTACAATAGCCGTCGAGGGTGGCGATGAAGGTGCGAGCGATTCTGGCGCTATGGCTGGCGGGTGGACTCTTCGGGCAGGTGAAGATCGAGCAGCGTCCCCGGCCCGCGCCGAAACAGGAGGCGCCGCGTGGCGCGAACATCCGCGTGGATACTACGCTGATTCTCGTTCCGGTCGCGGTCAACGACCCGTTGAATCGCCCTGTGTCGGGCCTGGAGCAGGAAAACTTTCGCCTCTTCGAGGACAAGATCGAGCAGAAGATCCGCACGTTTGCGATGGATGACGAACCGGTTGCGGTGGGCCTCGTGTTCGACACGTCGGGCAGTATGGGCGACAAACTTTCGCGCTCGCGGATGGCGGCGAAGGAGTTCTTTCACATCTCCAATCCCGAGGACGAATTCTTTCTCGTGGAGTTCGACAATTCGCCGCGCCTGGTGGTGCCGCTGACCGCCGACACGGGGACGATCGAGGGGCACCTGGCGTTTTCCAGGTCGAAGGGATCGACCGCGCTGCTCGATGCGATCTACCTGGCGCTGCACGAAATGAAGCACTCGAAGAAGAACAAGAAGGCGCTCCTGATCATCTCCGACGGCGGCGACAATCACAGCCGCTACAGCGAGAAGGAAGTCACCAACCTGGTGCGGGAGAGCGACGTGCTGATCTACTCGATCGGCGTGTTCGGCGGCGGGGGCTCGCCCGAAGAGTTTGGAGGACCGGCGCTCCTGACGAAGGTTAGCGAGCAGACCGGCGGACGGCTCTTCGAGGCGAATGCGGTGGAGCTGCCGGACATCGCGAAGAAGATCGGGATCGAGCTGCGCAACCGGTACATTCTGGGTTACTCGCCGCAGGCTCAGGTGCGCGACGGGAAGTATCACCGGATCGAAGTGAAGATGGTGCCGCCGCGCGGGCTGCCGAAGTTGAGCGCGCACTGGCGGCTCGGCTACAACGCGCCAGTGGAGTAGGGGCGTGGAATAGGGGCCTGGAATAGGGGCGTCGACCAGGCGCTACCTGCTAGACTCAGGATTCGGCAAAATGGCTGCAACTCCTGAATCGGCAAAGCTCTTCATGTCCGGGCTGATTGAACGAGCCCGCAAACTCAAAAAGACGATCGTGTTTCCCGAAGGCACGGATGCGCGCGTGCTCGAGGCAGCGGCGCGACTGGCGCGCGAAGGCGTGGTTCGTCCGGTGCTGATCGGTGCGCGTCCGGAGAACGCGCCGGAGGGCGTGGAGTTTGTCGATCCGGCGAATTCGCCGCTGGTGAAGAAGTACGCGGACCTTTATTACGAGCGGCGGCGGGCGAAGGGCACGACTCAAGTGGAGGCGGCGGCGGTGGCGAAAAAGCCTCTCTACTTTGCATCGCTGATGGTCGGTGCGGGTGACGCCGATGGCAGCGTTGGCGGCGCGGTGAACAGCACGGCGGAGACGGTCCGCGCGGCGCTGCACGCGGTGGGCGTGCACCCTCGGGCGCGGTTGGTGTCGAGCGTATTCATCATGGCACTGCAGGATCTGACGCAGGGGCATAACGGCCTGATGGCGTTCGCGGATTGCGCGGTGGTGGTGGAGCCGAACGCAATCCAGATGGCCGATATCGCGATCGCGACTGCCGATAGCGCGCGGGTGTTGATGAACGCCGGGCCGACGGTCGCGCTGCTCAGTTTTTCTACTAAGGGCAGCGGCAGGGGGCCGATGGTCGATAAGGTTGTCGAGGCGATGGAGATTCTGCGGGCGCGAGCTCCGGAGTTGAACGCCGATGGCGAATTGCAGGCCGATGCGGCGGTCGATCTGATGGTGGGGAAGAGCAAGGCGCCCGGGTCGAAGGTAGCGGGGCGCGCGAACACGCTGGTCTTCCCGAGTTTGGAAGCGGCGAACATCGGCTACAAGCTGGTCGAGCGGCTCGGCGGGGCGATGGCGATCGGGCCGTTTTTGCAGGGGCTCGCCAAGCCGGCGAACGATCTTTCGCGAGGCTGCTCGACGGACGATATTTTCAATGTGGCGGTGGTGACGGCGTTGCAATCGGAGATTCATTAACGGCAGACGGGCCATGTTGCCTTACCGCTTGGTTTACCACGAACGCTACGATTTGAACCTTGGGGAACACGTGTTTCCCTCGCGGAAATTCAAATGGCTCCACGACCGCATGCTGCACACGCGGTTTGCGCAGCCGGAAGATTTCGAAGCTCCCGAGCCGGCGACCGACGACGATGTGCGGCTGGTGCACGACGCGGACTACGTGGCGCGGCTGCGCAGCGGGACGCTGAGCTACCAGGAGATTCTGCGGCTGGAGATTCCCTATTCGCGGCAGATGGTGGAGGCGTTCTGGCAGGCGGCGGGCGGATCGATTCTGGCAGCGCGGTTGGCGCTGCGCGATGGGATCGGGTTCAACATCGGCGGCGGATTTCATCATGCGTTCCCGGCGCACGGGGAAGGTTTCTGCGCGATCAACGATATCGCGATCGCGGTACGGCGGCTGCAGGCGGACGGTTTGATCAGGCGCGCGATGGTGGTGGATTGCGACGTCCATCACGGCAACGGGACCGCGGCGGTGTTTGCGAACGATCAATCGGTATTCACGCTCTCGATTCATCAGTTCAATAATTATCCGAGCGAGAAGCCGCTTTCGAGCCTCGACATTCACCTGCCGGATGGGACGGAGGACGCCGAATATCTCCATCGTCTGGGCAACGGCTATCGGGCGGCGCTGGCGATGTTCAAGCCGGAGCTCGTTATGTATGTGGCGGGAGCGGACCCGTATCGGGAAGACCAACTGGGCGGGCTGCAGTTGACGTTCGACGGCTTGATGGAGCGCGACCGGCTGGTGATCGGGACGGCGTTGACGCACGACATTCCGGTGGCGATCGTGCTGGCGGGCGGCTACGCGGAGAGCGTGGAGGATACGATCACGATCCACGCGAACACGGCGGCGGTGGCGAAAGAAGTCTTGGGCAAAGTCAAGGTGTAGAAAGTTCTCGTTACCGCGACCCGGAACGAGGCTCCAAGCGGACCGAGTATATATTTCATGTTGACGAACGCGTTCACACAAACATAAAAGATATATTCATCCTGCTTTCAATCACCTGACGAATCGCACGCCCGATTCGCCCTTACCCGTGCGATATATTCGGGCCAGGTGAGAAATAAGGCCGTACCAACCAATTCGACTCAAACCCGGCCCGCCAGAACACCCGAAGAAATGATCGTATTACCAAACGAACCCCAGAAGTTGTTGAAAACACAGGCTAAGCAAATTCCCCGCGAGACGTTCGAACCACAAATTAGTCGCCCATAAACGCCCATGACCTCCCATGAAATGAATACTGATGAACGCCGATAAGAAAAAAGAAGGGCAACTG